>JASFHE010000466.1:0-5575 GCA_050123415.1 Desulfobacteraceae bacterium
TGATAATTTTTTTGACAATACGGGCTTTTCAAACATTAATCTGTATACGAAATATGAAGTAAGCATGGCTTCAGGATCAAAGCTAAGGCCTTCTTACCTCAGGTTTTTTGTCTCAAAGGGAGAAGAATATCAAAAAGGTTATGGAACAAAAACCGGCCTGGTGTACAGTCCGGATACTGATATCTCCTTGATCCGCGTGACAGACCAGTATCTTGGAAGTTCCTCGATCGGACTTTATGCAAATGATTCTGATGAATATTTTAAAGATATAAAAAATACAAATGTTGCAGAAGGTTTGTCACGTAATGTTTATATAAATCCCGGCGCAGAGATTGAAACAGGAACGGGTGGGAGCATTACGGTAAAAGGGAGAAATGTTGAGTCTGCTGGAGTGCTTTCCGCACCGGGAGGCACTATTAATATGAATGCCGCTTATGATTTAATCCTTTCCTCCGGCAGCCTGCTGTCTGCCAGAGGATATATCCTGCAGGATTTATCATCCCTCACCACCGGCCTGCCCATGGGCTATTCCGTAAAGGACGGCGGATCGGTCAGTCTGGTTTCTTCTAATGGCAGTATTACAATTGAACAGGGCGCAGTTGTGGATATCTCAGGATCGGACATTGTAAGGGACTATAAATGGGCCGCGGACGGAGATGTTGTGATGGAGGAAAAGTTTAGCGTGCCCGGCAGTCTGTCCCTTTCTTTTTATACTGATTTTTCAATAGAAGGGGAGATAAAGGCGCAGGCAGCCAAAGACGAGGTGTTGAACGGCGGGACCCTTTTGTTAACAAAGACAAACGAAGATACTTCGGGCGCCTTTTTGATAAGCGGAGAGGAACTGAATTCTTTTGTTAGAATGGGATTTGATTCAATAGGCCTGAAAAGCCTGAATGAGCTGGTTCTAACCGGTTCAGAGAATGGCTCAATGGATGTTTTTATACCCAGGGACCTGACCATTGACACTCCGGTGCTGAGCGCCTCTGATGGAAGTATTATATCCATTTCATCACCATGGATCACCCTCACCAATACCTTTACAGGCTATGATGACTGGACAACTCAGGGGAAAGAGGGCGATGCGGAATTAACCCTGGAAGGCGATTTCATTGATATAAACGGATTGGTTACCCTCTCATCCTTTGAAACCGCTGAACTCGTTTCAAAGACCGATATACGTCTGTCATCAGACTACCGGTACTTACTTCGAAATTCTCAATTTATCGGCGGTCTTCTCCAGACAGGAGACCTCAAGCTTCAGGCAGACAGGATATACGGGAAAACACTGTCCATTACAGAGATAAGAGCAACCGGAGATCTGACTATACTTGACAATGGAGATACTCTTTCCGGAGACCTATATTCTGCAGGCGCAGAGATTTTCCTGAGCGCTTCAAATATATATAATTATAACGGGGACATATATGCTCCTTATGGTACCATTAACCTGACAGCAACGGGAGACGGGGGGATTGTGTACCTCGGGGATGGAAGCACCCTCAGTACCTACAGCGGGGCTTATATCAATTATGGTGTTGTTCATGAAACCATGGTTGATGGTGTCCCGAAAGGACTGTTCTGGATTAATGATGAGGTAAATGATGTGGAGATAGAAGAGGCGCCAGCAGGCTCGGTCAATGTTAGCGGGGACAGCGTAATAATGACCGGCGGATCTGTGATAGATGTCTCCGCTGGCGGAACAACCTTTGCCTATCTTTTCCAGCAGAGTTTAGCCGGGACAGAAGATCCTCTAGGCAAATCGGGCCAGTATGTACTGCTCCCTGACAATTCGGTGTACAGCCCCAGCAAGGGTGCCAATAAGACCATAACAATAGGCAAGGACAGCCTTATCCCGGCAGGGACATACTATATCCTTGGAGATGAGTATGCCTTTGTCGAAGGAGCAATAGTGATTGCCGACCTAGGGACGGATCCCGCTCTTGCAAAAGAAACCGAGACAATGGAGGGTTATGCCATTGTTTCCGGAAAGGATGCCACAGTTGGAACCGGTCTGTCATCCGGGACCCAGACCCATTATTATTCCATTAGAAGGGCCGAGGACGTGCTGAATGAGGGGGAGTTTCAAATATTTGAAAAGGTGGCCGGCAACGGCGGTAATATATTTCTCCAGGGAAATACAACCATCATAGAGGGGACTATAACCGGTAAATCCCTGAGCGAAGATTATGCCGGCGGGATCCTTGCCCTGTCCGGAAGAAACATAACAGTTACAGCCGGTGACAGCGATTATTCTCTTCCCGATGATTTTAATCCTGAAGATGACCTCCAGGAGCAGATAGAAAATATGATGGGCAAGCTTATTGTCGCTGATTCATCAGTCTCAGGGCAGGGGATGGGAGATGTGATACTGGGCGATCAGGATATTACAGAGACCCTTACCCTTGATGAGGGCGTCTCCCTGCATCTTGATAGAATTGAGTTGAATTCAAAGGATGCAATTGAAATTAAGGATAATGCCGTTGTGATGGCAACCTCGGAAAACGGCAACGGAGATGTAATATTCAACAACCCGGATGGGTCGTTGTCCATCGGGGAATCCGTACTGATACAAGCCTCGGATAACATCGAACTGAACACCGGGACCTTTCATATCCTGGGCGATCTGACGGCCGATGACGGCTCTATCAACATAAGGACTGAAAAGATCTATTTTATATCCGACAATGCTGAAGATACATCAGCGGCCGGCGGATATATTACTCAAAGCCTCTGGACCTCCATGTCTTCCGCGGACAGCATAGAATTGGGGAGCGGCTCTGAGCTGTATTTTCTGGATTCCTTTGACATGCAGATCGAATCACAGTTCATTCTGGACGCATCCCTCATTGATACAGCTGGTTCAAACATAGCCATAAAATCGGGAAGCGTGACCTTGCATAATTCCGGTGATGCTTCGGCAGTTGCTGTTGTAAAAGGGTCAGGGACTTTGTCCATAAACGCAGACAAAATATACCTTGGCAGCGGTACAGTGTCATTATCAGGGTTTTCCGGCATTAATTTAAGCAGCAGCGGCGATATGTCCATTCAGGGAAGCGGCGGGCTTATAACTGGAGACGCAGACCTGAACATCGTTGCCGCATCCCTTAAGTCATCACTCTTAAATATAGGAAACGAAGCAGAGGACACAGTTGAATATCAGGTCATGGATTACAGCCTTAATGCCGGGGAAGGCGCTGTGACATTGGCTTCAAATGGCGGGTCATACGTAACACCATCCATTTCCGGAGGCAGATTTGGAATAAGCGCAAAGAGCATAATCCAGTCAGGAATACTTAATATGCCAGGGGCTTATATAACCTATGAGGCCACAGGCAGCGGGGAGAGCGGGGTATTTCTTGAAAGCGGGGCAACAATATACGCAGCCGGTGATGACTATGCCCCGGGCGGAAGCATATCACTGGTATCTGAGAATGGAATAGTAAGCCTTGCACAGGGATCGTTGATTAACGTTGCAGCGGGTGGTCAGGGAGACGCTGGCGAGGTGGAGATAATCTCGCCATTAAACGCGGCCGTTGTAAATGGCAGCCTGATGGGTAAAGCAAACAATGGACTGGACAGTTCATTTACCATGGACACCGCAGAAATAGCAGATTTCAGCAAACTTAACAGCATTTTAAGTGCGGGAGGATTTACCGGTTCACTGGATATCAGGGCAAGGAAGGGTAATATAACTCTTGAGACAACTGATATACTGAGTACCGGAGAAATCATCCTGTCTGCAGATGGTGTTGACGGGAACGGAAATATTTACATCAAAGGAACCATTGACGCGTCCGGAGCAGAGGACGGCTCAAGAGTAAATATCTATGCTGGAAATACTCTGACCCTTTATTCAGAGAGCAGTATTATCGGGGCTGAATCAGGCGCGGACATACTATTAAGTGGAGAAGAGAACGTTTATTTTGAAAAGGGCGCGGTTATTGACGCGGGAGGCGGGAATGATGCCTCGGTGGCCTTCAGGTCCGTGCGGTCGGATTCCGGACTGAATATGACGCTTCAGGGAAAGGTTACGGGATCGGATAGAGTAATCGCGGAATCGGTTAAGGTCTACAATATCAGTGACGGGGTTGTTGACACTGAAATCAGCGCCTGGAAGACAGAAACAGCAGACTTTATGCAAAATGCCGCAACCTTAAAAACAACCCTGTTTAAGGACCTTGAAACAGATGTAGACGCCGATGATCTTTACCTGGCCCCTGTTATTGACGTGAGAAGCACGGGAAACCTGACAGTTAATGACTGGACCCTCGGCGGCAGCGGCACACCCGAATCCAATGGCTATTACGACTTATCAAACACCTGGCACTATGATACGGATGGAGACGGGAACTATGAGACCGCAGGGACCCTGATTTTGAGGGCGGAACACAATCTCACCATAGACGGCAGTATCACTGATTTGTTAGCCGAAAACACATCGCTCTATAAGGATGCCGGCTCCATGGGATGGAACATTGTCCTTTCAGCAGGAGCAGGATCGGATTTTACGGCAGCAGACCCCATGAAGACAATTTCAGACGATAACGACAGAGACTTTACTATAAACAGCCGGAGTCTGGTCTATACAGAAAGGGGCAACATCGAGTTCTCATCAGGCGGGGACACGGTGATAAACAGTATTAATCGAAATAAGATTGTAAGTTTTTCTAACATGGGTTTTAACCTTGCCACATATGACGGATGGATCCACGGCAATGCCGGTGATTCCCTGGAACTTCTGGGAGGAGCTATCCAGTCCTCCCTGGGAGATATTGATTTGGACGTTAAGGGAGACCTGACCATGGAACTGGTCAAGGTCTTTTCAAATCAATTTCAGGGGACTATACGATCAGTCGGAGCTGTGGGTTCAGAAGAAATCGATTTCAATAACTATCTAGCATATACGCCCGGCGGCCTGATCGACCTGAATGTAGGCGGGGCGATTAATGGAAAACCCGAAAAAAGTGCCCAGTGGGAGACTGTCTGGGTTGATTACAGCAGAAATCAACTTACAACTATGGCTTCTTTTGGAAACTCCGGAAATTACGGAACACAAGGCATTGTCTCCATGTCGGGCGGAGACATCCGTGTAAGGTCCGGAGATGACATTGTCGCGGCCATAGGAAACTTCGGAGCAGGGGACCTCTCAGTCTATTCAAATGGAGACCTTGACGGCAGGTTTTTGGTTTCAGAGGGCAGCGGAACCCTCTATACTGCCGGCAATGCCGGCAAAAGCCCGGATCAGGAAAATCTGGAGATCGGGCTCCTTGATGCGGTTGCAGTACTGACCGCACAGGGAAGCGTGGAACTGGGCGCTGTTTTGAATCCCTCTCTGTCATATTATAATGATGATTCTTTGGGTGGGGTATACACGGATAAAATGTGGAATTTGACTTATACTCCCGATACAGAAATTGCCATCCATGCGTTGTCGGGAGATGTTGAACTAACCGGCGTTTCTAGCTTTTACAACGACGAGTTATCTCAGTTACAGAAAGAAAAAGTAAAGGTGTTGCCTGGAAATATATCCCTTGAGGCCGGAAGAGACATTAAATTGGATTCCTCTTTTTATATG
>JASFHE010000467.1:0-5568 GCA_050123415.1 Desulfobacteraceae bacterium
ATCAGTAACAATTTCAAGTAGAGGAACACAGGAACGGTTGTAATCTACAAGACTGTAATCTGCCTCATCAAAAGAATCTGATGAATGGACAAGTTTTCCTGCGTCTTCTTCAAGATGTATCCGTTTAATTCCGACCTGATATGGTTGACCGTCGTCTCCGGTGATTTCAAGATATCCATCTTCGCAAAAGGGTAATTCAAACTGAGAAATCTGATAACCTTTAGGAAGATCAGGATAAAAGTAATTTTTCCTTGCAAACCTGGAAAGCCTGTTTACCCTGCAGTTGAGGGCAAGTCCTGCTTTAATGGCATATTCAACAGCCTTTTTATTCAGCACCGGAAGGGCACCCGGTTGACCGGTGCAGACAGGGCATATGGCACTGTTAGGGGATGCATTATATTTAACCGGACATTCACAGAAAAGTTTTGTGCTGGTGCCCAGTTCCACGTGAGTTTCAAAACAAATTATAAGTTCATATTCCATCTTTGTTTATCCTGTTTAAGCTTTCAGCCTTCAGCTATCAGCTTAGTTTTTCGTATCCGTTTGCCACCCTGAGAATCATCTCTTCATCAAATGCCCTGCCTATTATCTGCATGCCGACAGGAAGACCGTCAATCACTCCGCATTTAACGCTCATACCCGGAAGGCCTGAAAGGTTAAGTGAAACAGTATAGATGTCCACAAGATACATCTGAAGGGGATCAGCCATTTTTTCGCCGATTTTAAACGGCAGGCACGGGGTGGTTGGTGTGATTATACAGTCAACCTTTTCAAATGCATTATCAAAATCGGTCTTAATAAGGTTTCTTACCCTTTGGCCTTTAAGATAATAGGCATCATAATAACCGGCAGAGAGGACGTATGTTCCGAGCATGATCCTTCTTTTTACTTCGCTGCCAAATCCCATGCTCCGGGTGTTTTCATACATCATAACAGAATCATCAGAATCGACATCAGCCCTGTAGCCATATTTTACACCATCATACCTGGCAAGGTTGCTGCTGGCTTCAGCGGTTGCAACAAGGTAGTAGCTGCTTATTGCATGTGATGCGTGGGGGAGTGATATTTCTTCGATTTCCATGCCATTCTTTTCCATAAGCTTTACAGCTTCCATGACGGAATCTCTGATTCCTTTGTCCAGGCCCTCAATAAAATACTCTTTTGGAAGTCCTGCTTTAACACCTTTTAATCCTTTATCAAGAGATGATGAAAAGACCGGTTTCTCAATATTCGCAGATGTGGTATCGCGCCTGTCATAACCACAGATACTGTTAAGCATCATTGCACAGTCTTCTGCGTTTTTCCCCAACACACCAATCTGATCAAGTGAAGAGGCATATGAAATAAGACCGTACCTTGATACCCTGCCATAGGTTGGTTTTATTCCTGTAATTCCGCAAAATGCAGAGGGCTGCCTTATGGACCCGCCTGTATCGGTTCCAAGAGCAATAATAGCCTCACCGGAGGCAACCGCAGCAGCCGAGCCGCCGCTTGATCCGCCTGTTACACAGTTTGTATTAATTGGATTACGGGTCGGACCGATGATACTGTTTTCTGTTGAAGAACCCATCCCGAATTCATCGAGGTTGGTCTTTCCTGTAATGACCACGCCATCGGTAATTGCCTTTTGAACTGCTGTTGCATTGTATGTGGGTATATAGGTTTCAAGTATCTTTGAGGCGCATGTTGTCTTTATGCCCCGGGTACAAAGGTTATCTTTTAAAGCAATAGGTATCCCGTTCAATGGCGATGTTGCCTCACCATCCGCAAAGCGTTTGTCTGCCTCATCTGCCTGTTCAAATGCTATATTCTTTGTTTTTGTTATATAGGCGTTTATGGATGCTTCCTTTTCGTCTATCCTTTTGAACACCGATTCTGTCAGCTCTCTGGAGCTGATTTCCCGCTTTTTAAGCAACTGCGATAATTCAACTGCGCTTTTATCACATAATTCCATGTTAATTCCCCTCCAGTATCTTCGGAACCTTATAATATGCCTCTTCTCTTTCGGGGGCATTATTTAATAGTTCCAGGGGATTTTCCCTTTCCACCGGTGTGTCATCCCTCCATACATTCTTTATATCAAGTACATGGCTCATGGGTGCTATATCGCTTGTGTCCACATCCTCAAGGGCTGCAACATAATCAAGGATTGAATTCAGGTCGTTCCTGTACTTTTCCGTTTCTTCATCAGTCATGCTTAACCGGGCAAGTTTAGCCACATGTTTTACTTCATCCGTACTGATTTTTTCTCTCTTTTGGTTTGCTTTTCCCTGAGTTTCTTCTCCATAGGAATCGTCTTCCTTCATCGCAGAGATGACTCCCTTCAGCCCTCCCATTAGACCCAGTTCATCGAGCTGTGATTTATCAGCCAGATTTGGTGCCCGGGTGAGTGGACAGGAGGCCCTTCTGTTTTTAGGAAATGCTATAACGTCCCTGATAGATGAAGTGTTCAGTATCATGGCAATTACCCTGTCTATACCAAGAGCCAGACCTGCATGAGGAGGCGCTCCATACTCAAGCGCCCGGAGGAAAAAGCCGAATTTTGCCTCGGCTTCACTTTGGCTCAGGCCAAGTGCCCTGAATATCTTTTTCTGAACATTCATATCATGTATACGAATGCTTCCTCCGCCCAGTTCTTCCCCGTTCATGACAAGATCATATGCCCTTGAATTAAGAGAAAGCAGTTCATCTATATTTTCCGGGTCAAAATCCGTCCTGTCAGGCATTGTAAAGGGGTGATGCTGTGAATTTGGAGCCCCGTCCTTGAGTTCAAAGAGCGGAAACTCTGTTACCCAGACCGGGCAGTATCTGTCCTCCGGTATCAGGTTATACCGGTTCGCAACATGAAGCCTTAGATCGCATAATACCCTGTTTACCAGGTCATGATCTGTGTCGGCTATCATCATCAGCACATCACCATCTTCTGCCCTGAACCGGGTAATAAGTGCCTTTTGTTCATCTTCACTGAAGAACTGCACAATATTTGACTGAAGTTGCCCGTCAACAACCTTCATCCAGGTCATGCCCTTTGCTCCGAAAGACCGGACTATTCTCATGGCATATTCATTCTGCAGTACATTCTTGCTGAGCGTCTCAGCCATGTCCTTTACACAAAAACCTTTAATTATGCCTTTCTTTTTGATTATCTGTTTGAAAATGCTGTATTTTGTTGCAGTAAGAAGGTCTGTAACATCCTCAAAGGTCATTCCGAATCTGAGGTCAGGCCGGTCGATCCCGTATTTATCAATTGCTGTCTTGTATGTCATGCGCGGGAAAGGCCGCGGGAGTTCAATCCCGCCAATGGCAAACATCTGTATGGTAAGCTCTTCGAGAAGCTCATAAATGAATTCTTCATCAATAAACGAAGCTTCCATATCAAGCTGGGTAAATTCCGGCTGACGGTTTGGTCTCAGATCTTCATCCCTGAAGCACCTTGCTATCTGGAAATACCTGTCCATTCCGCTCATCATCAAAAGCTGCTTAAAAAGCTGAGGTGACTGGGGCAGGGCATAAAATTTCCCCTGATGGACGCGGCTGGGAACAAGATAATCCCTGGCTCCTTCAGGTGTACTTCGTGTAAGAAAAGGGGTTTCTATTTCATAGAAATTGTTAACATCAAGAAAAGACCTGATACATTTTAATATTTCATATCGTTTGATAAACAGATGCTGCATGGAGGGGCGCCTGAGATCAAGATATCTGTACTGGAGGCGCAGATCTTCATCAACATTTTCAGGGCTGGCCGAGATGTCTTCTCCCAGAACCATTGCTTTTTCTGAAATCCGAAAGGGAAGCGTTTTTGACCTTGACAGGATTTTAAGTTCCGATGCGTTGACTTCTATATTTCCGGTTTTAATGTTTGGATTTTCGGTTCCCTGTTCTCTTTTGGCTACTTTACCCTTTACTTCTATAACAAACTCTTCTCTTAGAGAGGCTGCAATATCGTAACTCTCTTTATTCTTCTCAGAAGAAAATACAACCTGCACAATACCTCTGATGTCCCTGAGGTGAATAAAAAGGACATTTCCATGGTCACGTATCGCGTCAACCCATCCCAGGAGCAGAATATCTTTTCCACTGTCCGATAAGGTAACGTCTCCGCAATATATTCTTTCTTTCCAGTTCATATTTTGAGATCCTTGCTATCGACAAATTATCTTCCTTCAGGAAGGAGAAAGCTGTATAACAAATTTGAATCTAAAAACATAGCTTATAGTTATTATATCCTCAAGGATTATTTACAATTATGTTTTAATGATTAAATTATTTCAGTTTATTCAACAGAGAAAAAAATTGACAAAAGAAAATTCCTCTGTTATTTAATTTTGTTTCGTACAAAGACGTACGATTTAAAAAATTACAAAAATGACAAAGACGTCGATTTCATGAAATACATGAGCGGCGTCTTTTTTGTTTTTGATACAGTAATGGATTGATAAAATCGATTCAATTATTACCCGATCAGCAACCGATTGTTGTTTTGTACATTCAAGAATCTCACCATCAGGTTGTATCTACCTGAATTTAATTGCAAATCACCTTGAATGGGTATAAAATATCTGCTTTATTTCGGGTCTGGATAGAGGGGATATTTCGGTTTTATACATTCCTGAATAAGTGAAAATATCAGAGCCTGTTAGAAAGGATAAAAATATGGATAATGAACAGAAGCGTAATCTCGCGGTTTTCTACTGCCGGAACGTTCCTGAAAGTAACGAAAATGTCAGAAGGGACTTGGAAAAAAAATACGGCCCTTCAGTCAAATTTTTTCCTGTAGTATGCAGCGGCAGGATGGATATGATACACCTTTTAAAGGCCCTGGAAGATTTCGCGGATGCAGCATATATAGTTACATGCCCTGAAGGAGCATGCCGCTACTTTGAGGGTAACTTAAGGGCAAAAAAGAGGGTAGAAAAGGCAAAGAGCATAATCGAAAGCATCGGGCTCGAAAGGGAACGTATTGATATAATAGTCGGTTCTGCAAAAGATACAAAATCCCTTGGCGCCCAGGTAGAAGAGCTTGTTAAAAGGGCTTCTAAACTAACTTCATCGCCTGTACACAATAAATAATAACTTATGATGGGTGCAGTGATGAACTATAGCTATTAGTAATTCAGAAGAGTATAAAATTTATAATTTTATACTGTTATAACAATTTATTAATTTTATTTATCTGGAGAAAAACAATGATAACGGCAGAACAGAAACCTATTGATGAAATAAGGGAGATGATTGCCCCCTATAAGCGTGTTCTGGTTGTCGGATGTGCTTCCTGTGTGGCGGAATGCGCAGCAGGCGGGCAGAAAGAGACAGCCCTGTTAGCTTCAGCCCTTCGTATGGCTATTAAAATGGATGGAGAGGAAAAGGTTATTGACGAAAAGACACTGGACAGACAGTGTGTAAAGGAGTTTGTGCTCCAGCTTAATGACCTTGTGGGTGATTATGATATTATCCTTTCTCTGGGATGCGGTGCCGGTGTTCAGGCTGTAGCAACCATGTATCCTGAAATACCTATCGCTCCTGCCCTCAATACCGAATTCCTGGGAGAAACAAGAGATCAGGGCCTCT
>JASFHE010000468.1:0-5530 GCA_050123415.1 Desulfobacteraceae bacterium
CCGTTGAATAGAATCATCCGCGCCTGGATTGAAAAAATATAGGATGCGTGAGATTTTTATCGGATTTTTAGCGCTACTCAGGCTTGCCGAAAGGACACGAGCTTTAATATTCTAAAGGCTCCCTGAATGACCAGAATAAAGACTATTCCTCCAACAATTAAATCCGGTTTATTTGAATCCAGCCAGTTGACTAAAAGTCCGGCTATAATTACTCCAAGGTTAATAATTACATCATTCGATGTGAATATCATACTTGCACGCATATGAGCTTCTTTACTTTTTGATCTTTGAAGTAAATACAGGCATATAGCATTTGCTGTGAGTGCCAGAACGGAAATTAAAATCATAGTGGCAAAATCCGGTATCTTCTCTATGCCTGTAAATCTTTTAACAGCCTCAGCAAATCCAATAATTGCGAGCAAAATCTGGAAATATCCTGCAAGTTTTGCGATATTCTTTTTCCTTGCCAAGGTACCGCCAACAGCAAAAAGGCTTATTCCATAAACAAACGAATCAGCCAGCATATCCAGGCTGTCCGCAATAAGTCCCATTGATCTGGATATATAGCCTGTTGTTATTTCTATTATGAAGAATGCAAAATTTATGGACAGGACAGCCCAAAGCAACTTTTGCTGATTAGTTTGTTCTTTAAAATCAACTTCAGAAATATGTTCGGTCTTTAGCAGTTTACCTCCCAGGTTTAGACTTGTTATAGCATTTTTTATTCCCTCAATATTTCCCTCGTGTATAACAGCTAATTTTCGGTTTGGAATGTCAAATTCTAAAGTTTTGACTTCAGGAAAATAATCAAGTTTAATCCTGATCATGTTCTCTTCGGAAGGACAGTCCATTTTTGTGATTTTAAATAATGTTTTTTGCATTAGTTATTTAACTGATTTTGCAGGTCATCAATAAAAGTCTTTATCTCATTACGGACCCTTCTGTAATGATTCAAGGTCTCTTCCTCACTTTGTATCCCCTCAGCGAGTTTTGGTGGATCGTCAAAACCTCTGTGGAGTACTCCGGTCTTTGCCGGGAAAAATGGACATGCTTCATTTGCGTTGTCACAAAGTGTAACCACATAATCGAATTCCATTTTCCCCAAAGAGTCTATATCCTTGGACTTCTGTGATGAAATATCAACACCAGCCTCAGCCATCACCTTTACAGCCCTCGGATCAATCCCTTTTGGCGCTATTCCAGCAGAATATGCCTGAAAGTCATTTTTGCCCAGATAATTGGTCCATGCCTCAGCCATCTGGCTGCGGCATGAGTTTCCTGTGCATAGGAAGAGGATATTTTTCATGATGCTATCCTTTTATAAAAAATATGAAAAAACAGGTATAACTAAATATATCAAATATGAACGTCCGACATCCAGCGTTCAACGCACAACTTCCAATATAAAAACAGAAGTATAACTTTAGAATATTAAATCTTGATGGACTCGTAAAAAGTCAGTAAAGTCGTCACTCCCGCGGAGGCGGAAGTCCATAAGTATTTGAAATGAATAGATTCCCGCCTTCGCGTGAATGACAGAAAAAGACGATTTTACTTTTTACGAGTCCATCAACTTTGAATTTTGAATGTTTCTATCCCTCACACGTCATATGACAGACACCTGTCGGTGTTCTGACTTCATATGGAAAATACTTCCTCTTAAACCATATTGCCACATTAACCAGTCCTATAAGTACAGGCACCTCAACTAGTGGCCCAATAACTGCCGCAAAAGCCTGCCCTGAATTGATCCCGAAGACAGCTACTACAACGGCAATTGCAAGCTCAAAATCAAATATAAAAGGATTACCCTGGTGTTATTCAACACCCATTTTTTTAAGCTGATCTGTTATGGCCTTTTCACCCATGAATCCGGTGTGCCTGTATATTTCCTTACCTTCGGCATTGAAAAATATCTGGGTCGGCAGGGCTTTTAAGTTGAAACGATACTGCTGTTCCGGATCTTCCAGGAGATTTATAAAAACAATTGTTGCCTTTCCTTTGTATTCTTTTTCCAGCTTTTCCAGTATCGGAACCATCATTTTGCACTGGGTACAGGTTTCCCTGCCAAGATCAATCATTGTCACCATCCCTTTAACGGGAAGGTTTTTAAGAAATTCCTCATGCTCTTCAGATGCGGATGCATTCGCTGAGAATCCGGTTGTTAAAAGAAAAACTGAAATTACCACTATAATTAAAGATTTCATTATTCCCTCCATATTCCGTTTGTTTATTTTTTTTGTTGTCTGTAAATATCAGAAGCTCTTTTTCCAAATTTTATTCTACTCAGTCACAACAAATTTTTTAATTTCATCTTTTACTCTCCTGACTTCATGGTGCTTCAGGTCAAAATCCTTGTTCTTTTCAATTCCCAGAGAAGTTAGCACAATATAGTCCTTTAAGGGGACTTCTACCCGCTCAAGAGTTGCCTTTGCGCAGCCAACATCACATCCGTCAATGGCAACCATCCGGGGGGCATCCTTTGCTGACTGAACAAAGCCCGAAAGATCAGCGCCAATGCCTGCAAGGCAGAACATCCTGCCAAAACCCTCCTGGGTCAGTTCAACCGCTGCCCTGTTTGACAATTGCCCGACATTTGAAGCCCCTGAACATGCTAAAATCATTATGTCTCCTTTTGATGTACAGCAATTATCTTCCATTTTAGTATCCTCCTTTACTTTTGTATCCAATCCTTGACTTCATCCCTGGTTGGTATCTTGCCTACACTCTTTACATTGCCATCCACAACCACCGCAGGCGTTCCGAAAACACCATGTTTGGCAATCTCAAGAGTATCGGTTACTTTTATAATTTCTGCTGAAATACCTGACTCGGCAACTGCTTCTTCAACAACCTTTTTTGTGGACTCGCATTTTTTACAACCCGGCCCAAGTACTTTTATTTCCATTTTATCCTCCATGTTTTTTTCTCACCGCAAAGACGCAAAGAACGCAAAGTTGAAAATATTTTTTTTGCTTTTCGCTGAGACGACGAAAAGCAACTTCATTAAAAAAGGTTTTCAGTAGGGTCGGGATTTATTCCCGACCGGGTTTTGTGTTGTGTGTATTGTAGAGACAAGGCATGCCTAGTCTCTACATGGTGGTGTATAAAACACCACCCTACGAAAAAATATATAGTGTATCACACGAAAACGCAGTCATTTCCTGGTTTGCCCAGTGAATCTATAAAAAATATTAAAAACACCTCTGCGTCTTTGCGGTGAAATCATTATCCCGAAATCCACCCATATGTCATCCCCGCGACTGTAGATAAAAGTACTATTATTATACAAAACACTGCTGTCTTTTTTGCTCCCATCACGCCTCCAATTACCAGCATGTTGGGCAGAGATAGTGCAGGGCCTGCCAGAAGCAGTGAAAGGGCAGGGCCTTTGCCCATTCCTGCTCCGATTAATCCCTGGAGTATTGGTACTTCTGTAAGTGTGGCAAAGTACATCAGTGCCCCGGAGATAGAAGCAAACAGATTAGCCCATATTGAATTGCCTCCCACCAGGTCCTGAATATATTGTCCGGGGATAAGGGCGGGGTGTCCGGGCCTTCCAAGCATGAATCCTGCAGCCAGTACTCCTGCGCCCAGAAGCGGGAAAATCTGTTTCATGAATCCCCATGTGGCCTGCACCCAGTTTACTCTTTCATCTTTATCAAACCAGGCCTTGAGCATGAAACCCAGGATTATAAGAAGGAGTATTGTTATAAACCATTTAGCTGAAAAGATAGCTGTCCAGATGCCTGTTGACACCTCCGCCGGCCTTGCAAATGCTGCGAAGACCAGTATTAAAACCATGGTCAGCATATACAGGGCTTCCTGGGGCAGTGTCCTTCCTTTTTCTTCTTCATCAGGTAAATATATCTGGCCTGTTTCTCTGGCTGCATCTTCTTTTCTGAAAATAAAGGCCATTAAAAGGCCTGTTATAACAGCGAACAGGACAGCTCCGATTGCCCTTGCGACTCCGAGTTCCCAGCCCAGTATTCGTGAGGTAAGAATAATTGCCAGTACATTAATGGCGGGGCCTGAATACAAAAATGCGGTTGCCGGGCCGATCCCTGCGCCCCTTGTATAAATACCGGCAAATAAAGGAAGCACAGTGCATGAACAAACTGCCAGTACAGCTCCGGAAACGGAAGCTACGGAGTATGACAGTATCCTGCCTGCCTTTGCTCCGAAATATTTGAGAACAGAAGCCTGTGAAACAAAGACTGAGATAGCCCCTGCAATAAAAAAGGCCGGGATAAGGCACGTAAGTACATGGTCCCTTGCATATTCCTGAAGCATCATGAATGCCTCAAGGCCTGATCTGCGGACAATTTCGCTGCCCCATGGGATATAATATGCCCCTGTAAAAATAAGAATTATCAGTATTAATTTATTGCGTTCTTTCATGACATTTATCCTGGATTGAATGCAAATATTCCAATATAGCTATATATTGAAAACAAAAAAAATCACCTGCAGCAGATGTCTTCTCTGCGAATATCGGGCAATCTTTTAATAAGTTCTTCTATTTCTTCTTCATTTTCCAGCCAGTGTTTCAGGTTGCCGAGCAGGCTTGCTGCGTATGGCGACCTGACTCCGCCTGTAAGGTAATAGTCAACCCACTGACCGTCCTTTTTACTTGCCACAAGATCAGCGTCTTCAAGTATTTTCAGGTGTTTTGATACGCTGGGCTGGGCAATCCCGAGGGCTTCTTTCATCTCGCAGACACACATGGTCCTGTGCTGCAGCATTTTTGCTATTTTTACCCTGTTAGGATCGGAAAGCGCTTTCATTACTTTTAAAAAATCTTTCATTTAATATTCCTCATATTCTTTTTTTGGAATATAGAGTTTTAGGAGTGCGATGTCAAGGGGGAAGATTTAAAAAGAGGCGCAGAGCTCAGGGCACAAGGCTCAGGGGTAAAACCTTTAAAACTAAAATCCAGATGCGAAAGTTTTTGCTTTTCCCTGTTCCTTGAGCCCTGCGCCTTGTGCCATTTCCTTCCATCCACCAGAAATACCGAATTTACAAACATTTATTAAAACCTACGATTATGCCAACCTCCCTTGACTTTGTGATATTTTTAACATAATTTCACAAAAAATTGATCAAAAGGAGATATAGTCATGAAAGTTCTTTTTTTCGGACCAAACGGAAGCGGAAAAGGTACCCAGGGTGCGATTGTTAAAGATAAATTAAGCATTCCCCATATCGAAACCGGCGTAATTTTCAGGGAAAATATATCAAAGGGTACTGATCTTGGCAAAGAAGCAAAGGGATATATTGACAGGGGAGAGCTGGTCCCGGACAGCATTACAATTCCCATGATCCTTGACAGGCTCAAAGGAGATGACTGTGGTAACGGATGGCTGCTTGACGGTTTTCCAAGAAATCTTACACAGGCTGAGGAGCTTGACAAGGCGCTCAAGGCAGAAGGGATCGTTCTTGATATAGTTATTGAAATGGTTCTCGACAGGCAGATTGCAAAGGACAGGATAATGGGCCGCCGCCTCTGTGAGAATGACAACAACCATCC
>JASFHE010000469.1:0-5517 GCA_050123415.1 Desulfobacteraceae bacterium
GGCACTATAAATTGACTCGCTTCTTGTAATATCAATAGGTTAGCAATATTTTGCCCCCCTTATTTTCAGGCAAACTGTTTAAAAAAAGTTATGCAAAGGTCTCATAACTTAATTTGGTTAACTAAAAGCTGCCTCTTTTAAGCTGAGCAGACTGGATAATATATAAAAAAGCCATGAAGGTTTATTTCCCATGAAGGGAATGCACCATCATGGCTTTTTTTATGAAGGGAGCATTGAAATGAAGATGAAAATGTTTATCTGTATTTTTATTTTGTTACTGTCATGTCTCGCAGAGGCTGAAGAAAAAACTGCTTATACTCTCGACGAAATAGTAGTCGTCGGTGAAAATGCGAATGGAGAGATTGTATATACTCCCGAGAAGACAAATATTGATGTGGATTCATATAATACCACAGGGATACCACAGAACATCGGGGATATTATTAAGGATCAGCCGGTTATAGACTTCCGGGGGGCAACGGACCTTGTTCCCGGAGACCTTGTCGATGGTGACGACACTTTATGGATGAGGGGTTTTGGCAGTAACCGGTTTGTTACTGCGATAGATGGAAGTAACATCCACAAGCCAGGTGGACGCCAGACATTTCATGTTGTGGATTATTCCCTGCTGCCCACATTCCTGATAGACAGGATAGAAATCCTGCCCGGTCCTCACTCTGTACTATATCCGGGGCAAAGCATCGGCGGGGTGGTTAATCTAATTACAAGCAGACCTGAGTCATATGATACCCTGAAACCAAAGGCATATATCGGAACAAGCTACAAATCCTATGATACTCAGAATCACAGTGTTTATATCTGGGGAGGCGCAGGTAATTTTACATATGATACAGGATATCAGCGATATGCCACAGACGGTTATCTGAGACATGCAGAAGCCGAAATAGATACGTTTTTCGGACGCATCGGGTATATTATGCCCGAGGATGGATATATTGCCTTTACTGTTTCCCATACGGACGCAAATCGTTTAATACCCGTTAAAAATGATCAGAGTCTTTCGGATTATGACAGCAGTTTTCCTGTGGTAACCGTATCTTCCTATTACCAGTGGCAAAATCCAAACTGGGATGAAGAGGCAATATCATACCGGTTAAACTATAATCAACCCTCATCAATCGGTACCTGGGATTTTAATGCCTATTATTCCGAAGAAGAGTGGAAAAGGACAACCCTCCGCACGAACACTGAAGGGATTTATGATGCAGGATGGGAAGTGACATGGCACCAGCAAGGCGCAAAACTACAGGATACCATTACATTTTCCGACAGGCTTCAGACAGTTATTGGTGCTGAGCTCCAGCAGTTCTTTGACAGTTATGATTCAAAACAGGGGTCGCCTGCTGCCTTTGACGACCAGAAAAGAGTAGAGCTTATATCAGGTTTTGTACAGCAGCGCTGGAAGATTATTCCCCGCCTCACGCTTGCTGCCGGTGTCAGATACGAACATGCGGAAATATGCGTGGATAATCTTTCCGGCAGAACCGGAACTCCGCTTATTACCGGAAGACCCCGATGGATTAAACGCAGTTTTAATGACATACTTCCGAAAACATTTCTTACCTATGAACTTGATGACCTTGCAGCAGGTTTAAGAGATACCTCTGTTTCTCTGGGTATCAGCAAAATCTGGCGGGCGCCAATCAATTTTGGTGATTTTAATCCGCGAGGAATGCCTGCCGGGGCATGGATCGAACCTGAGCATGGTATCGGGTATGATATTGTATTTTCCAGGCGCTTGTTCAGTGATATCAAAATGAAGATCAATTATGCCTATTATGAGATAAAGGATTATCTTGCCTGGAACTGGGATTATGCAGAATATACACCTGGTAGTGGCAATACTGTCACCCCCGGAATGGAGTATATGGATTACATCATAAACCTTGAAAAAATCACTCGCCATGGCCTTGAGTTGCAATTGAGCGGACATCTTACTGATAAACTCTCCTTCAACCTCGGATATGCATACCAGACATTTGATAACAAAGGGTATGAACCTGCAGGTCAGGCAGCCCTTGATAATTTTGCAGAAAACAGGATCAATGCCGGCCTGCGATACCGCCTGTTCAAGGATACACTGCTGATTCTGGATTATAAATACCAGGGCGAGCAGGTTGTTCAAAAATCCGAAGAGGTTGCAGCGGACGAATGGGTATTTACTGAAATCCCCATGGATGAGTATCATGTTTTTGACCTGGCAATTCAGCAGAAAGTATT
Organism: Desulfobacteraceae bacterium; assembly: GCA_050123415.1. GTDB lineage: Bacteria > Desulfobacterota > DSM-4660 > Desulfatiglandales > HGW-15 > JAAZBV01. The sequence continues at coordinate 2,242 of JASFHE010000469.1, forward strand.
TAAACAATGGGGCGCATTTAATAATGGTATCATAAAGGTATTTATTAATAACCTGTTTGATCACGAGTATCAAAATCTCAGTGGCTATCCGGCTACGGACCGGACATTCGGTATTTCTTTTAATTTTGATATTTAAACAATGGTTACTTTTAAAATACCAACAGTACATATAGCAGGACTGTTATTGCTTGTTATTCTTGCGGCAGGTTGCGGCGACGGGAAAGACACAGGAGAACAGCACGGCAATCACAGATTAATAAAGGACTGTATGGACAGGGAATGCATGGTTCCTGACAGGGTTGAAAGGATAGTGGACCTGGCATTGCTTGATGGTGTCCGCACCCTGGTGGAACTGGGCGCTGACAGCAGGTTTATCGGAACAAACAATACCGTTAAAAACTTTATGTACGGAGACGAGGGCCGATCATATTCCTGCTGGTTTGCCCCTCCAAGGGTGGCACCGAACCTGAAAGACCTTTTGAGCGTGGGAGAGTGCCGGGAACCGAACATTGAGATGATAAAGTCCCTTAATCCCGATGTTATCTTTGCATATGCTTCTTATGCTGGGTTGGCCGGGGCACTTGAGAAACAGACAGGTATACCGGTTGTCTGCATCAGGCCCTCGGGATGTCTTGATTTTAGAATGCTTAAATTAGTTGCCGAAATAACCGGTAAAACTGAAAGGGCGGATGAGCTTATTGCATATGCAAGGGAAAAAGTCGAAAAGATTACAAACAGGAATTCCCAACTTCCTGTAGAAAAGCGTGTAAAGGTCTTTTTCTGGGGATGGCCGGTCCAGGATTCCCCTAAAACTATTGCTCCTTATGATCCCATTGAACTTGCCGGAGGTAAAAACGTGGCGACAGGAGCAAAGTTCAAGCCCTACGAAAGTTTTGATGTAACCAAAGAACAGCTTGCAGTATGGAACCCTGATATTATTCTGCTTCAATGGTGGACTAAAAAGGATGTCGGAATAAGGATCGAGACTATTATGAATGATCCGGCATTTCGAACAATTTCCGCCGTAAAAAACAAACAAGTATTTTATTCACGGAGTTTTATGAAAGGCTGGGACCCGGCAATGGGCCTGTGTGAAATATACTATATGGCCAGACTTTTTTATCCCGAATTATATGGAGGTATAGATGTTGAAAAAGAATGCAATGAAATATTGAACCGGTTTTACAAAGTTGACGGCCTCTATTCTGATTTTATAACAAACAGCGAACTACACCGCTGGTAGCTGGTAGTAAATAGAGTCATTTGATGTAAACAAAAACCGAAACGGACAGGATTGATTTACATTTGATAAAAACAAACCGAAAACATGATATTCCGGTTGAATATAAAAAATATACCGGAAGAAAAAGATTATTTATTTTTACGCTGATGGCCGCAACATTTTTACTTGGGACCTATTCCATTACGCTGGGGCCGTTAAATATATCAATCCCGGAAGTCTATTCAACTATTTTAAACCGGTTTATGCCTGATTACTTTACAATCCCGGATGAACTGACCGAAAGAACCATATGGTATATGAGGCTTCCCAGACTGCTTATGGGATTGGCCTCCGGATTCAGCCTTGCAGTTGCAGGCGCTGTCATGCAGACGGTGCTCAGGAACCCCCTGGCCAGTCCCTTTACCCTGGGCATATCGGCAGGCGCCGGATTCGGCGCCGCTCTTGCCATACTATTTGGCAAAGGCCTGGGAGGAGGAACTTACTTTGTCGTGATAAACGCGTTTTTCTTTTCTTTATTCACTTCTTTTATTATTCTTGCCCTGTCACGATTCAAAGGAACCACTCCCGGAAATATGGTGCTTGCCGGCATTGCCCTGTCCTATCTTTTCAGCGCCGGCACAACCATGATGCAATATTTTGCGGAATCATGGGCCGTAACAGAGGTTGTCTTCTGGATGACCGGCAGTCTTGCCAGATCAACATGGAACAGCCTGAAGTTCCTGCTTCCGGTCATGTTAATATGCATACCCTATCTCCTGAAAAAAACAGGGAATTTAAATATAATGAGTTCCGGGGATGATGTCGCTCAAAGCCTCGGAGTAAATGTTCAGCAAACGCGAATTCTGGTTCTGGTGGTAGTGGCGCTTTTAACCTCTACTGCAATATGTTTTACCGGAACCATAGGATTTATCGGGCTTGTGGCGCCTCATATAGCAAGAATAATACTGGGAGGAGATAACCGTTTTGTTGTACCGGGAGCAGGATTTATCGGGGCATTGCTTTTAAGCGGGTCTGACATGATAGCAATGAACATCATCGCTCCTACTGTTATCCCAATAGGAATAATGACATCCGTTATGGGTGTGCCGCTTTTTCTTTACCTGATTATGAAAAACAGGAGTGAATTCTGGGGATAGATCTTAAAATAAAGAATGTTATCTTTAGGTATGACACCCTGCCGGTTCTTGAGGATATTACCTTTAAGCTTTTATCAGGACAGATAGTGGTATTGGTCGGCCCAAATGGCGCGGGTAAATCCACCCTGTTAAAATGTATAAACGGACTCCTCAGATATCAAAAGGGAATTATTACTCTGAATGGAAAGTCAATAAAAAAAATGCACAGGAAAGAAATTGCGCAATATATGGCATATGTACCGCAAAACACTTTATTTGTTTTTCCGTTTACAGCAATTGATATGGTTTTACAGGGCAGATATCCCTATAGTAACGGGCACCGGAGAAAACAGGATATTGAAAAAGCCGTAAAAGCCCTTCGACATACGGGTGCCGAAGACCTTGCAATGAGAAATTTTGACTCATTAAGTGGCGGTCAGCAGCAGAAAGTAATTATTGCAAGGGCGATTGCGCAGGAGGCCGAAATCCTCCTGCTTGATGAACCCACAAGCAGTCTTGATATAATGCATCAGCTTGAGGTGATGGAGTTGTTAAGATACATGGTTAGTAAAGATAATTTATCAGCTATAATATCTATGCATGATCTGAATCTGGCATCCAGATATGCTGACAAGGTAATAATGCTGGAAAAAGGTAAAATCGTCGCAGCAGGATGGCCCGAGTCGGTTTTAACTCCTGAAAATATAGCTTCGGTTTATAATGTTGAGGCTGCTGTGGAGAGCATAAAAAACAGACCGCATATAATACCGTTAAAAACCCTGTCAAAACGTTTATGTCAATAAAGGAGCTATCATATGAGGCTCTTGCAAAATTCCTTTATTACCATAAATTATTATGTCAACGAAAAGTTAGATCTAATAATTTCAAGCAGTTATGAAATATGGATTTTCGCAGAAT
>JASFHE010000470.1:0-5516 GCA_050123415.1 Desulfobacteraceae bacterium
CGTTGCGAACATCGATTCAGTTGTCATGATACAGTGTGTTGATTCGAGAGAAGAGTCAAGAAATTACTGCAGCCGGGTTTGCTGCAGCTCCGCCCTTAAGCATGCACTGGAATTAAAGGAAAAAAATCCTGAGATCGCAATCTATATTCTTTACCGGGATATGATGTCCTATGGATTTATGGAGACTTATTATACAAAAGCCCGCAAGGCAGGTATCATCTTTATCCAGTATGATGTGGATAACAAACCCGAAGTTGTAGTTTCTGATGATACAGGAGCTAATGAAAAAACCATTCAGGTTGATGGGTATGATCCGATTCTGGGGCAAAAGATCCGGATCGACGCTGACCTTGTGGTATTATCAACAGGAGTTTTGCCTGCACTGGATAAGGATCTTGCTGAATTTTTTGGCGCATCTGTTGATCAGGATGGTTTTTTCATGGAAGCTGAGACTAAATGGAGACCGGTCGATTCAATTAAAGAAGGTGTTTTTGCCTGTGGCCTTGCCCATTCCCCGCGCTCTATTGAGGAAGCAATAGCCACCGCAGAAGCAGCCGCCCAGAAATCACTGAGGATTCTCTCACAGGAATATCTGACATCGGGAAAGATTGTAGCAGCAGTTCGCCACAGCCTGTGCAGCCTGTGTGAACGCTGTATTGACGCATGTCCCTATGGCGCAAGACATCTGGATCAGGATCTGGAACAGATTTTAATAAATCCCGTGATGTGTCAGGGATGCGGATCATGTGCCGCAGTCTGTCCCAACAGCGCATCTATTGTGGAAGGATTCATGGAAGAGCAGATGTTTGAAATTATTGATGCGGCTCTAAGTTAGTGTTCATCCAAAAACATTCGTTTTTTGATGAACGCTGTCAGCTATCAGCATTCAGCTGTCAGCTTAAAACATTATAATCAAAGATTTTGCTGAACGCTGATCGCTGACCGCTGAAAGCTTTCATAATTTTTTAACAGAGGATAAAATATGAATCCACATGCAGAAAAAGAAAATGATCATACCGGTTCTCTATCCAGTGTACTGGATAATGTCAAAGATATGGTTCAGTCCTGCATTCAATGCGGGACATGTACAGGCTCCTGCCCTAATTCCTTTGCCATGGATATCAGTCCCCGTAAGTTATGGCGTATGGTCCTGTTAGGACAAAAAGAAGAAATCTTTAAAAGCAGGACATTTACGCTTTGTTCATCATGTTACTATTGCACTCTGAGATGTCCCCGGGGGTTGCCTTTAACCGAGGCAATGAGCACCCTTAAACAGATCGCCTCCAGGGATGACCTGAAGCCGCACAAAAAAAGTATCCGGTTCTATAAAAGCTTCATGAATAGTGTACGCAGGCATGGCAGGGTTCACGAGATGGAATTTATGTCCCTTTATTTTCTATCCATGAAGGATCCCTTTCTGCCGCTCAAATTCACTCCTTTAGGTATTAAACTTATGAGTAAGGGGAAAGTCTCAATTGAAATCCCATCGAGAAACCCGAATCCGCTTGAGGTAATATTCCGTAAGGTCGAGGAGTTGGAGGAAAGATTATGAATTATTTCTATTATCCTGGCTGCTCACTTGAAGGGACAGCACTGGAATACAATACATCCACAAAAAGATTTTTACAGGAGGTGGATGTTAATCTAACAGAACTGAATGACTGGACCTGCTGCGGTGCCACTGCCGCAGAATCGGTAAGTGCACTGCTTTCTCTGGCTCTTCCTGCAAGAAATATTGCTCTTGCCGAAAAAATGGATAGTGATAAAGATATACTCGTGCCATGCAGCGCCTGTTACCTGAACCTGAAAAAGGTGGAAGAAAAGACCAAAAGTGATTCGGAATTAGTAGTTAAACTCAACGAGATATTAAGGGAAAATCAACTTGAGCTGAAGGCAAAGGTTCGAGTGCGTCATCTTCTGGATATACTGTCAAAAGACCTGGGCCCTCAAATCATTCAAAACCGGTTAAAAAAATCTTTCTCAGGATTTCGTATTGCGCCCTATTACGGATGCCAGTGCCTGCGTCCTTACCCGGTTTTTGATGATCCCGAGGCGCCCAACTCCATGGAGCCGCTTATCAAAGCAATCGGGGCAGAGATTCATTCCTGGAAAATGGGTGGCAAATGCTGTGGTGCCTCCCATATGAACACCAAGACAGAGGTTGCCCTTGAACTTACAGGTGCAATACTGAAAGGCGCACATGGGGCAGATGCTGTTGTTACTGTATGCCCCATGTGCCAGATGAATCTGGAGGCATACCAGGACAGGATATCAAAGACAAATCAAAAGGATCTCAGAATCAGCATATTATACCTGCCTCAACTTTTAGGATTAGCTATCGGGTTGTCAGAAAAGGACCTGCGCCTGGACCTGAATCTGGCCATTACCGAAGCTTTTCGTGAAAAGCTCAATAAAACCTGGGCGCGGTAGATCGGAGTATCTTTATGAAATCCCGTTCAAATCCTATAGAATCGATAATAAAAGGCGTTCAATCCATAACCCGGGGAGATCATTTCTCAGAGATCTCTGTTAAGGGAGATAAAGAATTAGAAGAGCTGGCGCAGTCTATTAACCGGATGGCTAAAGCAATCAGCCTGGAACGAATGGAACTTCAGCAACAGCGGGATGAATTTAAAATCCTTTTTGCCCAGGTACCCTGCCTTATCACTGTCCAGGACAGAAATTTCAGACTCCTGAATTTCAATCAGGAATTCGCAAATCAGTTTGAACCAAAGCCGGGTGAATTCTGTTATAGCGCCTATAAGGGGAGGGACGAAAAATGTGAGAACTGTCTTGTTGAAAAGACATTTGAGGATGGCAGGGTTCATACGGGTGAAGAGACCGGTCTGGATAAAGATGGAAAAATGTCTCACTATATTTTACGTACATCTCCTATCAGAAACACTGCCGGCGAAATTATTGCGACAATGGAGATGAGTCTCGACGTTACCGAAAAACGTAAACTTGAAAAAGAACTTGAAATATCCGAACAAAAATACCAGGAAATTTTTAACAGTATACCTAATCCGGTTTTTGTGCTCGATTATGATACCCTGGAGATAATAAACTGTAACGCGAGCGTTGAACCGGTCTATGGATTTAAAAAAGAAAAAATAGTGCACAAATCATTCATGGACCTGTTTCCGGAAGAAGAGAAAGAACGATACCAAGAAACGATCAAAAACGTATCCGCGCTGAGTCGGGTGAAACATGTAACCAGCTCAGGAGATAATATTTTTGTCAATATCAGGATCTCACTGGCCGGATATCCCCGAAAAAAAATACTTCTTGTTACAACCAGTGATATTACCAAATGGCTTGAGACCGAACAGCAGTTGATCCAGGCCGGAAAAATGGCGACCCTGGGAGAAATGGCCTCGGCAATGGCCCATGAGCTTAATCAACCCCTTTCGGTAATCAAGACTGCATGCGGCTTTTTTATGATAAAGGCCGAACAAAAAGAAAACATAGAAGAGGATACTCTTTTTGAAGTGATAGGAAAAATGGACAAAAATATTGACCGGGCGACCAGGATCATCAATAACATGCGGGAATTTGCCCGGAAATCCAATATGGATATCGGGAAAGTCCAGGTTAATGAGGTAATAGAAAAGGCCTTTGAATTCTTCACTCAACAGATGAAATTACGGGAGATAGAGATAGCCTGGGAGCTTGAAAAAGATATACCAAAGATAAATGCCGATCCCGGCCGCCTGGAGCAGGTCTTTATAAACCTGTTCCTGAATGCAAGGGACGCCATCGAGGAAAGATGGGCTGATCAAAAGCCCTTAAAAGGTGAGAAAAAAATTACTGTCAAGACAAAGCTGGAAGGAGATAAAGTTATTTGCCAGGTATGTGATACGGGAATCGGGGTCCCTGAGAAATTAAAAGACAGGATATTTGAACCTTTTTTTACGACCAAGGAAGTCGAAGGCATGGGATTAGGCCTTTCTATTACCTATGGTATAGTAAAAGAATTCGGAGGTAATATACAGGTTACAGCAAATCATCCTGAAGGCGCATGCTTAATAATAAAATTTCCCGTATCCCATAATAATAAAAACAATGGAAAATAAGATATTACTTGTAGATGATGAAGAAGATGTCCGCGACATGCTGGATCTGTCCCTCTCTGCCATGGGATATGATGTGCTGGACGCGAAAGACGGGAATGAAGCCTTAAAAATCTTCAGAGACGCCCGTCCACAGATTGTGTTAACCGATATAAAAATGCCGGGTATGGACGGTATCGAACTGCTCCAGAAAATAAAGCGTGAGGGGCCTGACACCGAAGTTATCATGATTACCGGTCATGGTGATATGGACCTGGCCATAAAAAGTCTTAAATATGAAGCAACCGATTTTGTTGCCAAACCGATAAATCTCGACGCACTGAAGATCGCTCTTAAAAGGGCAGTGGACAATATTATTACAAGAAAGCAACTGAGTGATTATACCGAAAACCTTGAAAGGCTCGTGCGCGAAAAAACCGAACTGCAGGATCATCTTGCATCTCTTGGCTTAATGATCAGCTCAATATCCCATGGAGTAAAAGGACTATTAACCGGCCTGGATGCCGGAATCCACAAGCTGGATCGTGGTGTAGCCAGCAAGGACCACGAGAGGGTCGAAAAAGGTCTGGACATACTTAAAATTACGGTAGAACGTATACGTAAGATGATCCTGGATATTATTTACTATGCCAAAGAAAGAGGTCTCGATTGGAGCCAGGTCGATGTTTCGAGTTTTGGAGATGAAGTATTTAAAGTTATTGAGCCCAAAATTAAAGGCCAGAATATAGAATTAATAAAGGAGTTTGATTCAAAAATTGGAGAATATGAATTTGATGATGAACATATGCATTCCGCGCTTGTTAATATCCTTGAAAACGCCATAGATGCCTGCGCAAAGGATGAATCAAAGAAAACACATAAAGTCATTTTTAGTATAAAACAGGAAGATAATCATCTTATTTTTGAAATCGATGATGATGGCGTAGGGATTGACAGGGCGACACTGGAAAAAATTTTCACGCCATTTTTCTCTACCAAAGGTAATAAAGGTACGGGGCTGGGGCTTTTTATCGCCAATAAAATTGTTGAGCAGCACGGCGGAGAAATACAAGTAAAAAGCACATTAGGTCATGGGACCCGCTTTACTATAAGGATACCTGAAACCATGCAGTAGTAAGTAGTAAGTAGGTTGGGTTAAGCGAAGCAACCCAACAAATATTTCAATCGTTACCTCAAATAATTACTCAAATGCATATACTGTAACCGGGCGATAAAACACCACCCGATAAAATGCACACCTGTGTTTTTTTAAGCGTCATTATTTTTTACCTTGACCTAAAAGCCTCTAATGTTTACAATTCAATATATAAACAATTTAACAAGGAGAACATATGCAGGCAACAAGTAAAGACTTAAGATTTCATACAAAAGAAATCCTTGATGCAGCAGTAAGGGGTGAGGAGGTTATTATAACTTTCCATGGGAAGCCTTATGCAAAGATAG
>JASFHE010000471.1:0-5514 GCA_050123415.1 Desulfobacteraceae bacterium
GTAAAGTAATTCCTTTAAGTCCAACTCCCGCTTCCGGGCCGGTGATATCTTTTTTTCAGGAAGTGTAACATTATACCTTTCAGCAAGGTCTTTCATTGCCTGAGGAAATGCAACCTTGTGATATTCCATCCAGAAAGCAAATACATCACCACCTTTTTTGCATCCAAAACAATGAAATCTCTGTTTCGACTGGCTTACTGTAAATGAAGGATCTTTATCACCATGAAACGGGCATAAGCCAATATGATTCAAACCCGCCTTTTTTAACTGAACATATTGCCCAATCAGTTCAACAATATCTGCCGCTCTCTTTATTTCTTCTTTGACTGACTGATAGGCATCCATTTTGTTCCTTTATTTCGCCTTATTTATATAGACATGGCCTTATCCATCTAGGCATCTGCCTGACAGCCTGACCGGAGCCATGTCACTTCAGTTAAACATTTCATTATATTAACAATTTTACATTTGTCAATGATGAAAAAGCAGGTTTCAGGGGGCTATTTCAAAAAATCGAGGACGGAAAAACTATCCCGGCCGATTAAAATTAATCCGGCTGTCACTTATTTTTTAAGGGCATCTTATCAATCAATTCTTTCAAACCGATCTCAGCCAGAGTATTGGCATCCACCCACTTCCTTTTGAATTTCAGGAATGATTTAAAATCAAGAAGGTTTTCACTCAGGGACTTTTGCGTCTTGTTATAACTGCCCTTCCACAAAAATGAACCATCTTTAACACTTATCAGATATACATCGAATGCAACCGAAGCAGGACTGCTGGCCGAATGTTCGGATCCCACGCGCTCATGCATCCTGTAGAGATATCCGGTCAACGCAACATCTGCTGATACTGCCTTTCCGATAGACTGTATTATTTCAATACCATCACTGGAGCTTTTTTCATAAAGCGCGGGATCTGTCAGATTTTTTATTTCACGCAGATTTATAAACTCGTAATCTTTGGAGTCTATCAGAAGAGTATACATCTTGTCAGACATTATATCTGCCAATGACTGACTTAACGGCTCAGAGCTGACTGACCCACCCGTCATTGGATTATGGAATATTACCGGTTCCTGGCTGGTAGATAATGCCGGTTTAAAACCCAAAAATACTATCTTATCAGACTCAATGGGCAGCCCTGAAAATCCGGAACCAATATTATCTTTCTTCATACACCCGTTAACCAGGACTATCAGGACAAAAACCAGGAAATATCGGGCAAATTGGAAATCAAATCCTTTTTTCAGCATGTTACCCCCATAAAAGGCAGACTCATAAACATTACTAAATAAGCCCTTTGGTTGAATTCGCCTCACCATCAAGTCTTTCTTCAATCGTTGTAGCCATATCAAGGGCTTTTCCCAAAGCCTTGAAAACAGACTCGGCTATGTGATGAGGATCCTTTCCTGCAACCAGGTCCACATGCATAGTAATACCCGAATATGTTACAAAAGCCCTGAAAAATTCCTCTAGAAGCTCAATGTCAAATTTACCGGTTTTACTGTTATTCACAGATACGCGGTATGCCAGATAGGGCCTGTTGGAGATATCAATAACCACATTTGACATAGCTTCATCCATCGGTACAGAAGCCTGCCCGTACCGTTTGATCCCTTTTTTATCATTAAGGCTGTCATTAATTGCTTTACCAAAACATATACCGAGATCTTCTACTGTATGGTGATAATCAATATCAATATCTCCACTCGCAGTAATATTAAGATCCATAAACCCGTGGGAAGCCATCAGGTTAAGCATATGATCCATAAAAGGTATACCCGTATCTATAGCAATATTTCCGCTTCCATCCAGATCAACATCAATATGGATTTTTGTTTCCTTTGTTTCACGTTTTACTTTTGCATTTCTTTTCATTTGCCATACTCCATAGGGGAAAATTAAACACTAAACTTAAAACTTAAAAAGGGATCAAGGGAGAAGATGACGACAGACAAGTATTTGAACGATTCATTACCGGACCATAACCATTCCCGAAACTTTTGATATGGTGGAGATGATCGGGATCGAACCGACGACCTGTACGTTGCGAACGTACCGCTCTCCCAACTGAGCTACATCCCCATTATTTCTAAAATTTACTATAATTAACAGACAATAAGATAGATTAACACATGCTTAAAAGTCAAATTAATAAATACTTTTATTCTCATAATCAAGATTTTTTTCTTATTTCATGTCCATCCAGAAAAAGGCAATTTCTGGATGGAGCTTTCAGCGTTCAGCTATCAGCCGTCAGCTAATTCTTTATTTTAAAGCCTTTTGCTGAAAGCTGAACGCTGTGCGCTGAAATCTCCCGAACAAAAACTTTAGTTTTTGGATGGCACTATTTCCCATTACACGAACAAAATACTTGCATTTTATTAAAATTTTGGTACAAAGCTACTCCATGCCCCCGTAGCTCAGGTGGATAGAGCACCAGATTCCTAATCTGGGTGCCGCATGTTCGAGTCATGCCGGGGGCACTTTTATATAAGTAATACATGATATTACATCATTTTTTAAAAAGTCATATATAATTAATAATTTGACATATGGCTTTTTTTCTTTTAATATCATGTGTTTCAACTTTGGAGGATAACTATGTACGCTGTAATAAAAACCGGTGGAAAACAATATCGCGTAACCCCCGGCGATATGCTGAAAATTGAAAAGCTTGACGGTGAAGTTGGCGATGCAATTACCTTTGATAAGGTTCTACTGACTTCAGACGGAGAAAATGTTAATATGGGGAAACCATACCTTGAGGATACAAAGGTATATGGAAGCATCGCAAGACAGGGTAAGGATAGAAAGGTTATTGTCTTCAAATATAAAAGAAGAAAAGGCTACAGGAAAAAAAATGGACACAGGCAGAATTTCACACTGATAAAAATCGATAATATCGGTGAGTAATTATTTCTGTCACACTGTTAAGGCAATTCTTTTTTAAGAAGAATATAGCATTATCACTTTTTAATTTTTTCGCTGAAAACGATCTTTTATAAGGGAATCAGATTATGTCACATAAAAAAGCAGGCGGAAGCTCAAGAAACGGAAGAGACAGCGCCGGCCAGAGATACGGAGTAAAAAAATACGCTGGCGAAGCAGTAAAGGCTGGTAATATCCTGATCAGGCAAAGGGGAACCCAGTTTCATCCTGGCGAAAATGTCGGTCTGGGAAAGGACTATACAATTTTCGCTAAAATAGACGGAAAAGTCACCTTTGAGCGGTTTGCGAAAAATCGAAAAAGGGTGAGTGTTTACGCCGATTAAAAAATTTTCTTTTTCCACCTCCTGAGGATAATATGGGATTTCTGGATGAAGCTGTAATACATGTTGTTTCCGGGAATGGTGGAAAAGGTTGTGTCAGTTTCAGAAGAGCCCGGTTTATTCCCAAAGGCGGTCCGGATGGAGGGGACGGCGGAAAAGGAGGGGATATAATAATAAGGGCTTCAAACAAGCTCCATACTCTCTCCGATTTCAGTTCCCGAAGACGTTTCAAGGCCCAGGATGGTGGTGCAGGAATGGGCAAAAATCAGACAGGTAAAAATGGTGAAGACATTGTCATTGAAGTACCTCCTGGCACAATTATATCCGATTATCAGACCGGGGAGATACTCGGGGATCTGATTCAAAATGAACAGGAACTCGCTATCGTTTCCGGTGGAATAGGTGGAAAGGGAAACAAACATTTCACCACATCTACCAACAGGGCACCAAGATTTGCTCAAAGCGGTATCCCCGGAGAGCCAAAAGACCTTAAACTTACACTCAAGCATCTGGCAGATATCGGACTTATAGGTCTTCCAAACGCGGGAAAATCCACCCTTTTATCCTGCCTGACAATGGCACGCCCCAGGATCGACAGATACCCCTTTACAACAATTGTTCCAAATCTGGGGATACTGGACCTTGATGATGAAGAGAATCTTACCATCGCGGATATTCCAGGATTAATTGAAGGCGCCAGCGAAGGAAAAGGACTTGGGCATCGTTTTTTAAGGCATATAGAAAGAACCAAATTTCTCCTCCATGTTATTGATATATCCCAGTCCCCGGAGGTTGATCCGCTTAGAGACTATTACATCCTTGAGGATGAATTAAAAAGATATGACGCCTCGCTTCTCCGAAAAAAAAGGATAATAATTGCTAATAAAATTGACCTTGAAAGGTCTGATGGATTAAAACCAGAGGATATTATTGAAAAAATAAATAATACAGGTTTTAAAACAATACCTGTTTCAGCCTTAACGGGAGAAGGGATAAATGAATTGAAGAAATTTTTAAACGAAAGTGTAGATTAAATCCCCTCAATGCATATGGAAAACAAATCAAACAGTAACAGAAAAAACCTGGCAAAATCGGCAAAGCGCATCGTTATTAAAGCGGGGAGCGGCATACTTACCGGTAAAGACGGTCTTAACAGAAACACAATTAATAACATTACAAATGATATATGCGATCTAAGATCAAAAGGATTTGAAATCATTCTTGTCTCATCCGGTGCGATTGCTGCCGGCATTAGAAAAATAAGATACTCAAAAAGGCCTGAAGGCATATCCGAAAAACAGGCAATGGCGGCAGTCGGCCAGGGCAGTCTTATGAATGCCTACGAAAAGGCATTTGGGCGTCATGGTTACACCGTGGCCCAGATACTTATTACAGGAGATGATCTCACTAACCGGCGCCGCTATCTGAATGCCCGAAATACCATTTTTACACTTTTATCATGGGGAATAATCCCTGTAATAAATGAAAATGACACTGTTGTAATTGATGAAATAAAATTCGGGGATAATGATAATCTCAGCGCCATGGTAGCCAATATGACAGATTCAAATCTGCTGATCAACCTGACAGACATTGACGGATTGTTTGATGATGACCCAAGAACCAATAAAAAGGCGTGCTTGATACCGGAAATTATAAAAATAGACAACAGCATTTTTGAATATGCCAGCTCTACGCCCGGGGCACTGGGTACAGGAGGGATGTCCAGTAAAATTATGGCAGCAAAAAAGGCCACATTAAAAGGCATCCCTGTAATCATAGCAAATGGACGGAAGAGAAGAATTATCGGAAAGATTATTGATGGTGAAGATGTCGGAACGCTTTTTATACCGCAAAGCCGGGCTATTTGCGGCCGAAAACACTGGATTGCCTTTTCCAGGGCAATAAAAGGCAAAATCATGATTGATGAAGGGGCAGTTAGGGCACTGACAAAAAACGGTAAAAGCCTTCTTCCATCAGGTATTATCGAGGTTACAGGAAAATTCAGCAGAGGCGACTCCGTACAGCTTATGGATCATCAGGGCAATGAAATTGCAGTTGGAATGGTTGACTATAACTCTGCTGACCTGGATAAAATAAAAGGACTAAACAGCAGTAAAATCGAATCAATACTCGGGTACAAACACAATAATGCGGTAATCCACAGGGATAATTTAGTAATTACATATGGCATTGAAAATGGAGATAAGACATGTCAATAAAACAGATGATCAATGAAA
>JASFHE010000472.1:0-5495 GCA_050123415.1 Desulfobacteraceae bacterium
GGAATATATTGATACTTTTGTTAAGCATACATGCAATGTTTTACGCACAGTAGCTTCCCTGGAGGCGACTTTCGAGGAAATATATTTTGCAAACGATTTCAAGATATTTGGAGATGTCTCGGGTCTAATTGCCCTGACCGGTGGTGCGGAAGGCATCCTCGGTATTACGTTCTACTGGCCGCTGGCACAGAAGATAATAGCGCGTATGATGGGCACGGAAGAAGATAAAATAAATGCCGAACTTATTCATGACGGTGTCGCTGAAATGGTGAATATGATAGGAGGCTCCACCAAAAATGATTTTGTGGGAAAGCAATATCATTTTGAAATATCACTGCCATCAGTAATTCTTGGTGGAGGCCACCAGCTCGGTCACGCTGAGAAGTCACCAATCGCTGTACTTATTTTTAAGGTTAACAGTCAGTATTTCGCATTACAGATATGTCTTAGACCAGGTAAAACTGCAGAAGGGCAGCAAAATTAAATCTGTTTTTAGTTCATGGTATTTACCAGCAGTACCAGATTCCTTAAACAATGAACGATAAAAAAAATATACTTTTTATAAACCGGGATGAAAACTTTTTAAGAGAAATCACGGAGCCCCTGTCCAGGAACGGTTATGCTGTATCAACAGCAATGGATATGAGGGAAGCACTGTCCTCACTTTCATCCACTGAAGTAGATCTGATTCTGTGTGATAATAAACTAAGGGATGTCAGCGGTTATGATTTCCTGCGCTTTCTAAAAAATGATCCGTTAAGAGATAAAGTCCCCTGTATTTTTTGCGTCCCGTTACATGACCAGGGAAGTGCCAAAAAAGCCTTTAAAGATGGTGCGACTGATTTCATAGTATATCCCATGAAACCGGAAGAGATCGTTTCCCGTATAAATGAAATATGCTATCCATCCGAAAATAACAAAAAGGAAAGCTCCCCGCAATCCGACCAGGATATGAACTTCAGCGCCACTCAGATGGTAAGAAGTATCCCGGATAAAGATAAAGAAAAACGTAAAGACAAAAGGATTGCTCTCCTCCGTATATTAAAGGTTGAAATATCAAGAAACGGGATACTCTGGATACCGGGACAGGTAAAAAATATTAGCTCTAAAGGCATGTTTCTTAAAACTTCCATGCTTGGGAAAGCAGGCGTAGAGTTATATGTAAGGGTTACACTGCCATCTGGCACCGCTGTAGTTAAAGGCAGCATAAAACACATTGACTTTAAAAATCTTAAGGTTTCAGAAGGTGCGGGCATAGGTGTAGAAGTAGAAAAAAGCGCTGAATGGCAGGAATTTTTAAAATACATCAAGGACCATCTTCAGAAGGGAAAATCTCCGGTTGTTCCTCCAAAACCTGTTGCAGAACCTCAACCTGTAAAAAGCCCTGAACGCACTATCATTATGACCAGCGGAGATGATTCCACAAACGAAGCCGATAATTCTCAGCAGAATAAAGGATCATCATATGAAGAAAGATTCTACAACAGTCTCATAGGTAAACAGCTCAGCAACTACAAAGTTGTTTCACTAATTGGTTCAGGCGCAATGGGAGGCGTGTTTAAAGGCTGGGACATCGCCCTTGAAAGGGCTGTAGCGCTTAAGGTTATATCTTTTGAGCTTTCGGCCCAGGAAAAATTCAGGGAGATGTTTATTAAGGAAGCACGCTTCATCTCACAGCTGGACAATCCGAACATAGCCTCAATATATCATATCGGGAATGAGAACCAGATTCTGTATTTTGCCATGGAATATATCGAAGGCTCCTCTATGGCCGAGTTGATTAAAAAAGAAGTGAAACTGAATACAATAAAAGGTCTGGACTATTTTATTACGATATGCGAAGCCCTGGATTTTATGAGTCAAAAAAATATTATTCACAGGGATTTAAAACCTGCAAACATAATGATTAATAACCAGGAGGTTGTAAAGCTTGTTGATTTTGGAGTAGCTGCAACCGTTGATGTAGAAGAAAAAATCAAAGAAGGTATAGTGGGCTCTCCCTATTATATATCTCCTGACTCCATAAACGGGCTCCCTCTGGACCAGAGGAGTGATATTTATTCCCTGGGAGCATCCTTCTATCATGCATTTACCGGTTTTACACCATTTGATGGTGACAATGCTGAAGAAGTACTGGTTAAGCACCTGAATCAGGAACTGATACCTTTGAGAAAGAGAAATCCGAAGGTTTCAGCTTCTCTTGGTAAAATTATTGAAAAAATGATGGCAAAGAAACCGGAAGACAGGTACCAGGATTATAATGAAATTATAAAGGAACTGAGATCATTGAAGGCAAAAGCAAACACCTTTGAAAAATTAAAAAATGCTACTTTGATCTTCAGGGTAAAAAAATAAACCATGATTGAGAAGAAAAAAATAAAACCGTTATTTAAAGCTGATTCTGTATGATAAATTGAGCGACCTCTTATATTTTGGAGCTGAAAAAGTGTACACAAATGAAAATGATATAGGAGAACAAAATAAAACTTTATTTGATCTTTTTAAAAAAATGGTCAAAAAAAGTCCGGAAGATATAAATCCAAATCTCATACCCGGTGACAGATACAGGTTCGAGAAAACGCTTGGACGAGGTGCTACGGGTCTTGTATACAAAGCCTGGGACAAGCGTCGGAAAATGTTTGTGGCAATAAAGGCATCAAATAAAAGTAATGACAGTTTTGTATCCGAGGCAAGGCTCGCCGGAAAACTTAAACATGAAAATATCGTATCAATCTATGATGCAAACGCAAACGAGGAAATTTCATATGTTATCATGGAATACCTGGAGGGTGATACGCTTAAAACCTATTGTGACAGGCAGAATTTACTGCCTTTGACAATGGTAAGTAAAGTCATGATAGATATCTGTAAAGGCCTGCATTTTGCCCACTCTAAAGGTATTATCCACAGGGACATCAAGCCTTCAAATATAATGCTGAATAAACAGGGTAATGCAAAAATTACGGATTTCGGGACTTCACAGATGGTTGACGGAACTCAGCCGCTCGGATTCCTTGGAACTCCAAGCTATGTAGCCCCTGAACAATTGAAGGATGATAACGCTCCTACAAAGGCAAGTGATATTTTTTCGCTGGGATGTGTCCTGTATGAACTTCTTGAGGGTAAAAAAGCATTTGATGGAGACAACTCCTACGCTATCATGTACAAGGTTACCAACGAAAAACCCGAGCCGCTTTCGTTGCTGGCGCCGCCTGTGGAGGCCCTTTTTCGTCCTATCGTAAAAAAAGCCATAGCTAAAAAGGCCGGAGACAGGTACAAGGATTGCAGCGACCTTGCATACGAACTTAGTAAAACACTTCCCTATTTAAACAAACACGAGAAGGCATATAAAAAGACACTGCTGTCGACTTTAAAAAACCGCGTCAAAGATAGTCTGCCCAACCTTTCTAAATCATAAGCAGACACCGAAGGTGTATAGATAAAAAAACAGAATACTCATGGAGACGTCACACTCAAATAACCGGATAAATTATATATTCACTTCACTCCTGGTTATTATTTCATTTTGCAGGTCTTCATACAATTCAACAAAATAAGCTGAGAAGCCTGCCACCCTGACTACCAGATCACGATGATCATCAGGACTTTCCTTGGCCTGTCTTAAGGTTTCGGCATCCACTACATTATATTGCAGCTGCATTCCACCCTGATCGAAAAAGCTTCTTATGAACTGCTTCATCTTTTCAGTCCCCTGTTCACCTTTAAGAGAAGACGGATGAAATTTCATGTTGAACTGAAGGCCGTTACCGAAATTTGAAGGATTAAGGGCCAGTATGGACCTTGCAATACCGGTCGGGCCGTTTTTCACAATACCCTGCGACGGTGACGCTGAGTCTGATATGGGCTGTCCCGTATGACGGCCGTCAGGAGTTGCCCACGTAGCGTAACCATATAAAACATGTGCACCTGCCGAATAGATTCCGGCCCTGTATCCGCCTCTGGGACCTTTATATGAATTTACCCGGTTTGAGTACAGATCTGCTACCCAGGTCGCCAGTTCGTCCGCATATAGGTCTCCGTTTCCAAAATGGGGAACTTCATTGATTATCCTCTCGCGCAAAAGTTCATGTCCTTCCCAGTCTGCAATTACAGCATCATAAAGCTCTTTTGCTTTGCACAGCTTTTTATCATAGACCATGTATTTTATAGCCGAAAGGCTGTCAACGATGGTTCCGACACCAAGGATTGCCATGCCTGTTGAGTTATACTTTGCACCGCCCAGCATCATATCCTTTCCATTTTCCATACAGCCGTCCATTGTGGCCGAGGCCATGGGAACAGGCATAGCCTTAAAGCCGACCTCTTCCATGATATTATTTACGGCAAACTGCCAGTCCATAAAGTATTCAAGCTGAGTTTTAAAGGCATCCTTTACCTGCTCGAAGCTTTCCATTTCGTACAGGTAACCGGTCTGTAATCCACCGGGTTTCTTATTTTGAGGATTTATTCCGTTATTGATAGACTGAATCAGTATATTTACTATATTTATAAATCCCTTTGAAAAAGGCGAACTTACATTTGACCACTCACACCCTGATCCCGACAGCTCCACACAGCCCACAACACAGTAATTACGGGCGTCTTCAATAGCAAGACCACGTTTATGCAGGACATCAATAATCAGGTCGGCATTTTCGATACAGGGAATCCCGTATACTATCTTTGAGGTTTCTATTCCTGCTTCAATGAGTTCATCAGGTGTATCTTTGTGAAACCCCAGTGAGAGGTTCGGATCATGGAGCTTGAGGCGTGAAGCTGACTGCAGGCATAAAAACGTAGCGTCATTTGTAGCATCGCTTCCGTCAGCTCTTCTTCCGCCGATTGTTATTCTCAAATTATTTGAATATGCACCTGCGACCCTTGATATCATCATGGGGCCGCTGAAAAACAGGTCAGCTGTTTTAATAAAAAAACAGTCCATAAGTTCCTGTGCTTCATCAACAGTGATTCTGCCCGAATCAAGATCAGCCTTTAAATAATCGCCCACATGCTGATCAAGACGACCAATCGTGATTCCAAGATAATTACCTTCTATTAACAGGATATATTGATACAATATGCAGACCTGAAGTGCCTCGTGATAAGTACGGGCCGGATTTTCCATGATCCAGCCCAGGGAATCAGCCATTTTTAACAGTTCTTCACGGCGGTTTGTGTCAACAATACCTTCCGCCTGTTTACGGCATTCTTCTGCATAACGCTTTGAATAAAGGATAGCTGAATCACAGCTTATAACAATGGCCCTGTAAAAGGACAGCTGATCAGGATCATCACTGCCTTTTTCACCCTGAATTTCTTCTATTCTATCAAGTGCCTCTTTCTTTATAGCACCAAAACCCTTTTCCACTGCCTTTCTGTAATTTGCATTATAGTGCCCGCTGGGTACGGTACCATTTGAAAAGGGATCAATACCCACACCCGTATTTGCGAGGGCATTCAGTTCATGAGGCATAACGGCTGTAAGTTTCGTGGCA
>JASFHE010000473.1:0-5490 GCA_050123415.1 Desulfobacteraceae bacterium
TGTCCTGAGGGTGCTGCGGACTGCCTCTTTTGCAGTCTGTCCCTCGCTGTAGTAACGCCTGAAGCCGTTAAGAAAGTGTACTGTGTCATCTACGGCCAGCCCCAGTGAGATGGTCCCTATCATCATGGTGTAGGTGTCCAGTGGAAGATCCAGCCAGTACATAAGCCCCATGATAAATATAACAGGCGCCAGGTTGGGGATCATGGAGATCAGGCCCATACGAAGACCGCCCACAAGCAGAATCATCATTATGGTGATCAGTATCGCCGCAGTGATGTAGCCCTGTGCCATGGACATGGTCGCTGCCTTTACCGTGTGTACAAATAACTGCAATAGACCGGTAATGGTAACAACTGCCCTGTTTTCAAATGTCTCCTTAAAGGATGTTTGGATTTCATCAAGCAGCCCGGTCGATAAAAAGATATCCACCCATGGCACCTGGAGAGTGAAGCGGGCCTTGCGGAAAGATGAGTCAATTACCTTTTCAAGGTCATCGGAACCTGAGTTTTCAAAGAGCAGAAACTCCTGCGGGATCAATGCACCATTGTCCGGTACTTTGTAAAATTCCTGTTGGTTTTCGTTAAGGGCCTTGTGTATTTCCTTGATGATATCAGCTACCGAAGAGGCATTGGCCACACTGATTTTCCCGTCATCAAATTTTTTAAGCTTTTGGGCCAGACGATCCAGGTCCTTGAGAATCGACGGATTATACAGGCCGTTTTCTTTGCCTGTATCCACAACTATTTCGATGTAGATAGTTCCTCCCATGACCTTGTCTATTCTTTCCGTGGCCTGCCGGCACTCCCATGAAGGAGGCTGCCAGTGAAGAACGTTGTGGGAAAAGTGTAACCGAAGAGCGCTGCCCAGGCCCAGGATCATCAGAAGGATTGTCACTGCAGTAATAATTTTTGGGCGGCGCGAGACCAGTTCGGTTATCCTGTCCATGATATGATCGAAACGGTCCCTGGATCGAACAGATGCCGGATTAGCTGTTTTCTGCTTTAAAGGAAATATTGCCAGCAGGGCCGGGACCAGCAGGATGGTATAAAAAAGGCTGAGCAGAACTCCGGCGCTGCCGAAAATACCCAGTGAGGCCACAGGGGCCAGGGCCGTGGTGGCAAAGGAGGCAAGGCCGGTGGCCGTTGTAAGGCTGGTGATTACCACTGCAATTCCCGAATGGCCCATTGCGTAGACAATAGCAGCGCGTTTATTTTCTCCATGATTCATTTCTTTATAAATCAGGGCCAGGATATGCACTGCTGCTCCGACTCCCACTGCCAGAAGAAAAGAAGGCAGGAT
This sequence comes from Desulfobacteraceae bacterium, assembly GCA_050123415.1. Taxonomy (GTDB): domain Bacteria; phylum Desulfobacterota; class DSM-4660; order Desulfatiglandales; family HGW-15; genus JAAZBV01. The sequence goes on from JASFHE010000473.1 coordinate 1,300, forward strand.
CATGCTGGGCAGTGTGAAAGGGACATTGAAAAACCCCATGAGGCCGAGGGTTGAAAGGAGCGACAGGATGACAACCAGGAGCGGCAGAAACACACCTGACAAACGGCGGAACATGAGAAAAAGGCAGATACCGATAGTCAGGATTGCAAGCATAAGGAACCTGCCCATATCTTTCATCATGGCCTGTTTCTGGACCTTCAGGACAACGGGAACACCGGCGAGCCGGATATCAAAATTTTCGCAGTCATATTCAGCGGTGATTCCCTCCACTTTATTGACAATGGTTTCGGCCATTTCGTTTTTTGTCCTGGCCGGCTGCTTTCCTGATATTTCTTCACCGGCAGGAACATCGTCAAACCCGGCCATAATATCATCCGGCGCTTCGGTCTCAGTGAGGTCCGTTTCTATGACAATACCGGTCATGGTTGCCTCAGGGGAGATGAGCCGGTTTATATAAAGGGGATTTTCCATGACACGTTTTTTTAATGCCGCAAGTTCCTCATCGTTTTGAGGGAAATGCTCCAGAAGATCTTCCACAATGAGGCGGTCTGCCTCGCCCCTTGTGTTGCGGGCATTTACAAGGGACGTGATGTCGGCAAGATGGGGTACATTTTCCGCCAGTTCCCTGTGCAGGTTATCAAGGCGACGCAGAAAGACCGGATTAAAAATGTCCGGCGTCTCGATAGCAATGATTACAAGTTCATCCGTTCCGAATTGCGCCTTGAAGTCGTTATAGACCGTAAGCACCGGATCGCTATGATGAAAATAGCTCTCGTTGCTTGTGTCGATGCGCAGGCCGGAAACCTGCATGATCAGCGCTGCTGCCACAAGAACTGTGAACAATATGAAAAACCATGGCCGGTCATGTATAAATCCGGCCATGGCCCTGAATATGGATTCTGTCTTTTTTCTCATGTAAAATTCTCCTTTAAATGTATAGTAGCTAAACATAAACCGCAAAAAAAATCAACGCGGCCTGTCAGCCATTTTATCGAGGTGGTTAAGAAAATCCTCAATAAGGGTAATATCGCGCCCAGTAAGCCGATTAAAAAAAATAATGAATTCCTTATCAATCTCCTCATGATATTGAGCATGCGCGTAATAAGCTGTTTTGCCTTTGTTTGTGAGTACCGGAACGGTCTTCAGGCTGTTTTCAGGATCTTCGTCCTTGGTTACAAGACCTTTCTTTTCGAGCTTTGAAACGATCTGTGATACTGCTCCGCGTGTTACGCCGGTGATCCGGGCGAGTTCCGACACATGAACACCTTCATTATCGCCTATGTGCATCACCATATGAATCTCCGATGCATGCAGCAGATCGGGCACTCCGAAATGACGTGCCTTGTTTTCATTCCTGTTGAATTTGTTAAATACCCGCAGGAGTGTTTCCGATATTTTATATATTCGATTTTTCATAGAAATAAATGTATAGTAGCTAAACAAAGATGTCAAACACTTTTTTTGAAAAAGTACCTTGTTCATTTCAATTTGAATTGGAATGCACATAATAATGTGCGCTGTTGCACACAAACATGTGCTGATCATATAATTTTTCAGGTACGGATCCGGAAAAATCCTTTGAATACCAACTCCCGATTATTAAATATCTCGATATAATAGTATTAAAAACAGGGAGTTGGCTCCTTGCTTTTTTATTTCGCATATCTTTTATCCTGTTATGGCATATATATTGTATTCTGAAGAGACTTAAACAAATTAACCTGCCTTATTAAATTAAACATCAGGATAAATAGCCATGGAATTGATTGATATTAAAAAGATTGATCCTTCCCCTTTCCAGCATCGGAAATACATGAATGCCGATAAACTCAGGGAACTCGCCTCCAGTATCAGGCATGAGGGACTTATTGAACCTGTGGTGTTAAGACGCTGCAACGGGCGTTTTCAGCTCATATGCGGCGAGAGGAGATTAAGGGCTGTCAGGGAGTATACTGATATGCAGACCATACTCTCCAGGGTAATCGAGGCAGATGACCTTGAGGCAAGGCGCATGTGTGCTGCTGAAAACCTTCAGCGGGAAAACCTGTCTGCCATGGAAACTATTGAGACAATAGTCGATCTGGTTGATGCTGAGCTGTGTGAGGATGATGAATATTGCCTTATGGGTGAATCCGCAGCCTTAAGAGTAAAAAATCTTCTTGGTAAGCTTGATTCAATGCGGAGAAGCAGTGACAGGGGATCTTATATTTCAAAGGAGTCAATGCACCTGTCCGGTAAATTTACCGGATAGGTGGAAAATATCTTTAAGAACCTACCTAACCCATTGAAATGGCAGTCATTTTATAGAAACGACCTGTCGATTTTACTGGACACTTCAATGGAGGTTCAAAACGCGGCAATAAACCACAATCTCAGCCGGTCACAGGTTAAGGCACTTGAAGGGCTTAAACAGGTGTCTCATGATGAATTTAAAAGGATTACCGGGAAAGGGCAAAGGTTTTCGGGGCCTGGGATAAACGAGTTGAGCGCTAATGAAATAAAAGATATTACAGAAAGAGCGATCAAAAAAAAGGATACTGAACAATCCATTGAATCTGCATCCCATGTATCATCAAAGGATGTAGCCGCATTAAAGATGAACAGACTTGGTTTTTCCACCGAAAAAATCGCATTCCTTCTTAAGATAAATCGTAAAACAGTAATGAAGTACATTCAAAAAGCGAAGATAATCCTTTCCATAAAAAAGGCAATTAAAGCAGGCGGAACAGTAGGACAGGCAGCAACAGAAAACAATTGTCCGCTTCCCCTTGCCTGGTCGATAGCCCTTGAAGGCAAAGATGACATGGAACGTTTCAGGCTTCTCGGATGGGGATTAAGGACATGGGATTACTGGTTTTATAATGATGTGGATAAACGATTCGGTGATGACTGGCCGGGTCGCATACCCGCCCAGATGATAGCTCATATCCTCTATTATTTTACTGACCAGGGCGAACTGGTCCTGGACCCAATGGCAGGCGGAGGCGTTGTACCGGACACATGCCTTGCGTTTAATCGCCGTTGTCTGAGCTTTGACATGGATGACAGGTCAGATACCCGGCCCGAGATAGAGAAGTGGTACTGGGATATAAACAATATGAAATGGCCTGTGGGTAAAAGGTCACAACCCGATCTGATCATTTTTGATCCGCCCTGTTTCAGCAAAAAGGCCGATGAATACCACAAAGACAGCATAGCCGGTTTTTCAAAAAAGGACTACATCCGGTTTTTTGAAATATTTTTCAGCCTTGCACATGAAAACAGTAAAAGAGAAACCATGATAGCGCTTGTGAATGCAGACTGGAGAGATTTCCAGGGCAGGCCTGCAAAAGAGGAGACAAGGGAAAAATCCATTTTGATAGATGATTACATCGGAGCTTTTGGCCGGAGCGGATGGGAGATATCCCATATTATCCAGGCACCCATGTCATCGGAACGTTTCAATGCCGGTATTGTATCTGCAATGCAGAAAAAAAAGATACTTGGTGTGACATGCAGGTATGTGCTTGTGGCGAAAAGGCCAGTCTGAAGCAGATTAGGCTGAAGGCTGAAGGAAAAACAGAACGCTAACAGGCTTCAGACTAAAAAGCTTCAGCCTATTCTTTAATACAGACTGGAGAGACTTCCAGGGCAGGCCGGCAAGGGAAGAGACATGGGAAAATTCCATCCTGATAGATGATTATCTGAGCGCCCTTAAGAAAGGAGGATGGAAAATGACCCATATGATACAGGCCCCCATGTCATCGGAATGTTTCAATGCCGGTATTGTATCTGCAATGCAGAAAAAAAAGATACTTGGTGTGACCTGCAGGTATGTGCTGGTGGCACGAAAGAAGGCTGAAGTGTAAGAAGAATACAGGCTTGCCCCTTACCAATATAATACTGCAAAGGTATATAAGGCGTTACAAATTGAAAATGTTTGACAAATCAATTTGATGTTTGTACATTGTTTGTACATTATATGCGATTTAATCGGAGGTGAATCATGGAAAACTTAGCTGAAGATAGTACCAGAGTATCCCGTACTGCCCGTTTGGGATTCAGGATTACAGCTCAGCAGGAAGCCCTTATCAGGAAGGCCGCAGAAATAAGCGGCAAGAATGTAACGCAATTTGTATTAAGCAGCGCCTGTGAAGCTGCTGAAAACACGTTAATAGATCAAAGAATTTTTTTCACAGATGATAAAAAATA
>JASFHE010000474.1:0-5485 GCA_050123415.1 Desulfobacteraceae bacterium
AGCAATAACTCCACCCTGTGTGGACTTAATGAGTAGCCGCCAATGCCGGATGGAGACGCGTCGCCTTTATGAAATGGAGTTACAGTGATGTCAATACAATCAAGTATAAAGTGATCTCTTATTTTACCTAAAGCATACTGTATTTTGTCTTCAAGTAAAGGGATGTATTTATTCAGTTTGCCTGTAGCATTCAACATGCTTATATTTATCGGCACTGTTTACTCCTTTAATATCTTCTTATGCGATTTTCATATATGTGCTTATTTCTGATAGTCTGAAAAAGCAAGAAAAATATTATAAGGATTTTATGGAATGTTAAATGGTGATTTGTTTTTTTTATTTTTGCTGTCAGTAAATAAAAAATACTTGTACCAGGAATATATTAGGTTTACCATTTATTAATTATTATTATCCCTTCACAATATCCGGAGGAACAAATGTTTAACGAAAAAAAAGAGCATGACAAAATCTCATTGATAGGAAATATAATCGATGTAGCGGATGTGGATACTGTTTTCCGCGATATCTATATCGAACACGCAAAAGATCTTTTATCTGATATGCTGACGCCTGATGATTATCAGGATATGATCAGGGAGAAAAATATGCTCGCGCGACTTCCGGACAGCATTAATGAAGCAATGGAAAAAAATGACTGGGAAGCCGTAAAAGAGTTAAGTTTACGCATGAAAGATCTACACAGATGGTCGGAAAGCAATCAATATATGTTTGATATAGGCAGAAAGGTCTACAGTTCAAATTTTATCTATATCAATCCATTTTCCCCCGGTCTTTATCATGAGGCAGGTATAAGCATTGATGACCTCCCTGTAATACGAAAGGATATAATAAAAAAACTTGAAGATATTATAATGGCAGATAAATCCATGAATGATTTCTATGCTGCCCGTAAGAATTATTTCAGTTCAATACAGGTCGGAAAAGCAGGAGGTGAAGAATTTACCAATGATGAAATCGACCTGGCTGAGATGGCAAAACAGGCCCTTGAGCATGGTGATATAATCAAGCTTGAGGAATTATCCGAGCAAATTCTTAATCTGACTAAATATTCTTCCCGGTCTTCCAGCAGTAAAAGCCAGTCTTTAGATCAGGAATATGGTAAAGAGGGTGAAGAAAGACTCTTTGAATTTTCGGATAATAATCTGAAAAGGGCCGGTAAAATAGGACTGAAACCCTTCCGTATAGAGGCCTCTCCCAAATATGCGTCTTTGTGCAGACATGGTCTGAGGCGGGAATTTAAGGTTGATAAATCATCAGGCTGGAAAAGAATCCAGGAAACGGACCCTCTTTTTAAAAATGGAGTCTCTGATGTCCTGAAAACCAGGACCGAGGTCTTCTCTAAGCACCTTATAATAAACAGTATGGGTTCAAGACATCTTCCTGATTTTGTTCAGGAAGATCTGCTTGTTGAGGATTTTCCCGAAAAACAGTCGGGAGATGATAGTGATTCACCTCTCCTTAAACTTCTTGGATTCGAAACACGGAGGGGGCTTTCACGACTCGCTATTGAACACTCTCTGTTCATCAACGGGTACAGGATAGTAAAGGATGAACTCGGGCTCGATCCCACGATATTTAAACTGATCTGCATCCCTTCTGACATCTATATCAGGCTCGGTGAGACAATGGAGTGGGGCAGGCATGAAATATGGACTCATTTTGACGGTTACAGTATACTCCAGCACAGCATGTTTAATGCCATGGCAGGAGGCGATACCAGGTTTGGTGGCATCTTTGATCTTGTCACAATAGGCCGCGAATATGAGTCAGATCATGTAATAGCAAGATTTGCCGTTGTTCAGAGAAAACGGATGTTAAAAATGATTTAATAATGAATTACTCATACCTGAGAGCGTCAATAGGATCAAGCTGAGCTGCCTTTTTCGCCGGGACAAAAAAGTAAAAGGTAATTTAAAATACTCAACCGGATCTTTCACTATTTTTTTTATTGATTCTAAATTGAAATCTGCCCCGCAATAAAACAAATGCGATGGGCATGAGCAGTCAGAAGAGCCGAAACCATTGACAGGTATTGATAGAGAAGGCGAAGAACTCAATTTTGAAGCCCACTCGCATTCCTTTTTCTTTTTACTGTAACTGACCATGATAGCGTCAACAGAGGCTCTGTTTCTGAGATAATCAATATGCCAGTGTTTTTTAGCCTTGTTCTTTTTTAAATGTCTTTTTATCCTTGCCTTTATTCCTCCCGGCCCATGAGCACTTCCGTTATAAATGTAATATCCTTTTTCAAATGTAAATTTCCCAATCTTTCCTATTTCGATTTTTTGTATGGTATCGACTTTTATTATAATTATGTATGTACCTTTTTCAGGTCGTAATCTATCTATCGTCTCAAACCTGGATTTTGAAATCATGTTCATATTCCTGATTAATCAGCTTGTTAACAGCTTCTTCAATTTCAGGCAGGGCTGTCCCGGCTTTTTCTTCGATAACTATATCCGAATCGTTGAATGAACTTTCAATATTTATTTCAATAATTTTCGCACCGTTTCTTTTCGATATCACCGGAAGTGCTGCAGCAGGATATACTACTGCAGATGTGCCGATAAGCAGCATGACATCGCATGATTCCGCCTGTAGTTGGGCTTCTTCCAGTACTCCGGCAGGTAACTGTTCTCCGAATAGAACGGTATTAGGCTTTAAAACACCGCCGCAGGCGCACAGAGGCACTTCTCCGGCAGGTATGTCAGGAGCAATGTACTCTCTGCTGCATGACATGCAATAACTCTCCCGAAGCGACCCGTGGATTTCCAGGATATACTCTGATCCGGCCTTTTTGTGAAGACCATCAATATTCTGAGTAATAATACATTTTAAAAGGCCTGATTTTTCCAGTCTTGAAAGAGCGCTATGGCCTTCATTCGGGATGTAGTTATTATAATTCCTGATAAATTCACCTCTTATGCTCCAGTATTTTGAAGGATCTTTTATAAATGTTTCAAGTGAGGCATAGACTGTCGGATCATAATCATTCCACATTCCTCCCTTTGACCTGAAGGTAGGGATACCGCTTTCAGCTGAAATACCTGCACCTGTAAGGGTTATACATTTTTTACTGGCAGCTATTTCCTTTGCTGCCTCTTTATATTGGGAATCCATTTATCGAATACCCCTTTCTTATAAATATCAATTCATCAGGATCAATTTTAATATAACTGACTTAAGAAAATAAAATAAACTTGATTTTTATAAAATATCAGGTTGTTAGTCTAAAAAAATAAAAAAAAGAAGAAGATTAATAAAAATATAACCTTTTTTTGACATCATTTTCTTGATTTCTGTAATAAAAAAGGTATAATAAAGCATTTTTTATAAAAACATAACCCTTTAGTAAAGATAATTAAATATTTAGTGCTTAATAGGCATCAGATTAAGTAAATGAGACGGGAATGAAAACTATTTTTGTTACAACATTCTATTTTTTTAAGACTTTTTAACCGCATGTATTATCAGTCGATTCAGGCTGAGCGGCAAAAAGTAAAAAATATGAATTTAACGGTTTTCATTCACTATCAGATTACTTGTTTTTGATGCCTTATTTATTTATACCTTAAATATGGGACTTGAACTTAAAATAAAAGATAAAACACCTGTAAATATTGACGCTGAGAGTATATCCGTTCTGGATGCATTGAAACAGCTTGAAGTAAAGGGTATGGATAATATCGTCGCTGTAAAGGTTAATGATGAGCTGAGTGATCTGTCCGGTGAAATAAATTCAAGTGCAACAATTGAGCCGGTCAGGATTAATACCGACGAAGGGATAGATATCATGCGGCACAGCACGTCGCATGTAATGGCAATGGCCGTTAAAGAGCTCTTTCCAGGTGTTAAGGTTACAATAGGCCCTTCCATTGAGAACGGCTTTTATTATGATTTTGATTATGAGCGCCCTTTTAAAGAAGACGATCTTCCATTGATTGAAGAAAAAATGAATGAGATTGTCAAACAGGACCTGCCTTTTAAACGTGAAGAATTATCCGGCGCTGAGGCAATAGAGTTATTCAGGAAACAGGGCGAAAACTATAAAGTTGAAATTATCGAAGACCTTGATGCCGAAAATTTATCCCTCTATACTCAGGGCAGTTTTTCGGATCTTTGCCGTGGACCTCATATTCCTTCTACCGGAAAGATAAAGGCTTTTAAACTGACAAAGGTAGCAGGGGCTTACTGGCGCGGAGATGAAAAAAGGCCCATGCTGAGCAGGATTTATGGTGTAGCCTTCGCAGATAACAAGGCTCTCAGGGCGTATCTCCAGAAGCTTGAGGAAGCAAAAAAAAGAGATCATGTAAAAATCGGAAAGCAGCTTGATCTGTTCAGTACATACGAAGAGATAGGTGCGGGTATGGTTGTCTGGCATCCAAATGGTTACATGCTGAGGCACCTGATTGAACAGTTTGAAATCAACGAACATCTCAAACGCGGTTATGAGATGGTTAAGGGACCTGAGATTCTCAAGACGGATTTATGGCAGAAATCAGGCCATTTTGACAACTACCGTGAAAATATGTATTTCACTGAGATAGATAATCAGTCATATGGTATTAAACCAATGAACTGTCTGTCTCATATGCTCATATATAAATCAAAGCTCAGAAGCTATCGTGATCTTCCGATAAGATATTTCGAACTGGGTCTGGTTCATCGACACGAACGCTCCGGTGTTTTGCACGGGCTTTCCAGAGTACGCGAATTCACACAGGATGACGCTCATATTCTCTGTACTCCCGACCAGTTAGGTGAAGAAATTAAAGGGGTGCTTACTTTTGTACAAGACGTAATGGATATTTTTAGTTTCGAATATGAGCTTGAAATCAGCACAAGACCCGAAAAATCAATCGGATCTGATAAGGACTGGGAAAGGGCAACCGGTGCATTAATCAATGCAATGGAGGATATTTCCCTCAAGTATGATATAAATGAGGGTGACGGGGCTTTTTACGGTCCTAAAATCGATATAAAACTTAAAGACGCCCTTGATAGAAGCTGGCAGTGTGCAACAATACAATGTGATTTCACACTCCCTGACAGATTCGATTTATCCTTTATTGATCAGGAGGGGCAAAAACAAAGACCTGTAATGATACATCGCGTCATTCTGGGTTCTGTAGAAAGATTTATAGGGGTTTTAATTGAACATTATGCCGGTGCGTTTCCTCTATGGATTGCGCCCATTCAGGCACGTATACTCACTGTTACGGAAAGAAATAATGAATACGCTGAAACTCTGTTGAAATCCCTTAAAGAGGCTGGGATCCGTGCAGAGGCGGATCTAAGAAATGAGAAACTCGGTCTGAAGGTAAGAGAAGCCCAGCTTCAGAAAATTCCCTATATGCTTGTAATAGGAGACAGGGAGGCAGAGCAGGGCGGCGTTACACCAAGGCTTAAAAACGGTAAAAATCTTGCATTTATGACCGGAGATGAAATTATCAACCATTTAAAG
>JASFHE010000475.1:0-5474 GCA_050123415.1 Desulfobacteraceae bacterium
TCCCTATCTCTTTTACTTTTAAATATAGCTTTTTGTTCATTACCCCGTGATGTTACATGATAGAATGCTCCAGGATAATTTATCCTTAGCGCTCTCGCCATTATCTTCCCTTCGAGTTCTGCTATTACGCTTTAATTTTTCTCCCATATCCTCATCATCAAAATCCATTTCATTCAAGATTCAAGACATGACCCCGATGCTTTCGCGTTCACAAGTCTGAAAAAAACGTGCCGCAAGTTGGACATATCCTTTTGGGATTATCTAAAAGATCGAATCGAATATAGCAGCCTCATTCCTGAATTATCTGATCTGATAAGAGAACAAGCATTACGACCAGGGTGATTCTCCCTCTCTATTTGATATAAATTTCGACACCCTAAACTGCTCAATTCAAGTACCTTTGCAGCGGCTACTATCATAATTTATTGAGATGTTACTATAATGAAGACCTAACCAGTTGGAAACACTATGTTATTTTTTTAGAAACAGATATTTGGTTATAAGTGCGAACTATATATTTAAAAAAGAGATAAAAATAAATCAGGAAATTCCCGATTTTTTATAAAAAATTGCCATAATATTAGGTTAATCAAAAAATGGTATATCATCTTTTAGCCTTTCAAGAACTATTGGAATATCTGCCAATGCTGCCCTGCGTATGAAACACAAATTACAGCATGTTATGAAAAAACGCGAAGAAATAACGCCTCTTTCTGGTTTCATTCAAATTGATGACTCATATCTTGGTGGCAAAAGCAGAGTTGGAAAAAGAGGACGTAGGACGTCCGGAAAAACACCCTTTGTAGCTGCTGTTACCACGGATGAAGAAGGTCACCCTCTCCAAATGCGTTTCAGCAAAGTCCATAGCTTTTCAAAACAAGAAATCTCTCAATGGTCTAAGAAACATCTTTCACCTGATTCTATTGTCATCTCTGATGGATACCGTTGTTTTACTGGAATAAAAGATTCCGGCTTTGAATATCAGAGAATTATCACCGGAGGTGGTCCCGACAGCGTTGAGATCAAAGAGTTCAAATGGGTAAATACATGCTTGGTAATGTTAAAAACGCCATCCGAGGGACTTATCATGCAATCAGTGAGAAACACTTACCCAGATATCTTGCTGAATTTTGATATCGTTTTAATCGCCGTTTTCACCTGGAAGATATGGTGCCACGGCTTGCATATATAGCTTTACGTACTCCGCCAATGCTTCAAAGATCCTTGAAATTGGCGGAATGTCGATGGTAATCAAAAAATAATTTTATCTGTTGTTCTTTTTTACACTCTTGGGAGCCTTGATACTTTACGTACATCCTTATCATCTCTGAATCCAAGCCTACAGTATCAACGCAGTAGCTTTCGGTCCAGAAATGGTTTCTCCAGTACGGTTTTTGTTTTAGTTCTTTGTATTTATTGAAAACACTTATCGTCGTTCTCCCTTTCACTATACCACAGTAATCTGATATTGATAATTTGGTGGTATCATTGTTACTAAATCAATATGATCTGGCTGTATATTCATCCTTAATATTTCAACCTCTTTTTGACTGAAAATGACCTTATACAACCACCAACTTCTTGCCCTATTTTACCTCCAAGGATTTGGTATATTGGAGAACCCAGACCAAATGAGTCGTTCAATTGGCAAAGCCTTTGAACTCTGACCATGCCCGGAGGACATGGTTTTCAAGGTTAAAATAAATTCATAGAATGTGCTGTTACGTTGAAATCAGAATTTATTATTTCGGGAGATAAGGTATTACAGGAAGTAAAGGACTATATGGGTATTAAAATATATAATCCAAAACAGTTTATTGATTATTATGCTTCCCTCAATGGTTAAAAATTAATACTCGCTTTCATCCGCGAGTCATCTAATTCTTAATTTAAGAAACAACTGGATTCCCCGATCAAGTCGGGGAATGACGGAGGCGGGACCGTATTCCAGACCCCCGTAAACAACACGGTATCTTCGATCAGTCTCTGCATGAAGCTTCGCGCTGACAAGCAAACCGGGGAATGACGAGGGTGTTTTTTTGTCCCTCAAAATCAAGCTTTGAGTTTTCAACTATTACAATATATTAGAGGTTTTTCTCTGCGTCCTCTGTATGCTCTAGTGACCGCAGGGACTCCGATGAATCGGGATGCAAGCACAAGCGAGATAAAAAAGTATTTAGTGATTTTCCTTGACTTTTATCCCTCCTTCAATATTCTTGGATTTTAATTCATTTCTGTCTATAAAACTTTAACATGAGGTTGCTTCACAATTTAGACTATTATTAATAACCTCCCCATATTTGTTCTGATTAAACGGGGATTTCCAGCAGTTATTTTTTTATAAAGGAGGTTTTTAATGGCAAGATGGCATGATTACCTGAAGGAGCAGCGGCAACCCCCAAAATGGCCCTACCCTGTTAAATTTGGTGAAGAACAGGAGATCGAGACAGATGTCCTGATTATTGGAGGAGGAATCGCCGGATGCTGGGCAGCTATAAGCGCGGCCAGGGAAGGTCTCAAGGTTGCCCTTATTGAAAAAGGAGATACGGTTAGAAGCGGTGCAGGCGGCCCGGGCTGCGATCACTGGTGTGATGTCCCTGCAAACCCCCACTCAAGGGTTAACCCTGATGACTGGGCAAAACATATGGCAGACCGCCCATATTCCAATGGTATTGGGCATCAGATTCAGTGCCGTGAAGATTATGATACCCTTCTTGAGATGGAGCAGATGGGAGGGAAGATCAGGGATACTGATGATGAGTATGTAGGAGCGGAAGGAAGATATGATGATACAAAATTAATGATTTCCCCGAGGTACGGCACAATCCACAGTTTTGGTCCTGATCCCAATATGCTTAAACCTAATTTCAATCCACCTGAAGAAAGAAACAATGTTGTCATAAGGATATGGGGTACAACATTTAAGCCTGCCCTTAAAAAAGAGTGTAAACGTCTTGGAGTACAGATGTTTGACCGGGTTATGGGAACATGCCTTTTAAATGAAGACGGTGTTCAGGGTTCGCGTGTTGTTGGAGCCACAGGTATAAACAGCAGGACCGGTGAATTCATGATTTTTAAAGCAAAGGCAACCGTGCTTTCTACTGCCGGCGGGGGAATGATATGGCAGATGAGCACAGAGCTTTGCGGATATTCCACAATGTACAATCGCGCTATGTCAGGTGACGGAACCATAATGGCTTACAGGGTCGGTGCCGAACTTGTAAACATGGAGGCTACTGGCGAAATACGCATAGCAACCGGTTGGAAACATAAATGGTATTCCGGCGCCGGTGATGCAAGCTACGAAAATGTCCCGATCGTTGATGCAAACGGTAAAAGGGTTCCATATGCAATTCAGGGCTGGGAAGATGCAGGCGCGATGATGCCGCTTCCTCATATCCAGGAAAAGATCAATGAAGCTGTTAAAAATGGCGAATATGAACTCCCCCTGTATGGTGACTGGCCATCCATGTCTGATGTTGAAAGAAGAGCTACATGGGACCTTATGCTAAAAGAAGAATCCACAACAAAAATAATAATGGATACCTTTAATGATGCAGGTTTTGACGGTAGCAGAGACCTTCAGCAAAGTTACAAACATATTGAAGGAAACAGCCCTCCACAATGGCGTGAACCCTTTCATGGCGGCGGAGTTATGGTTGACTGGGACCTCAAAACAACCGTTGACGGTCTCTATGCTGCAGGTAACCAGATGTTCTCGCCCGAAGACCACAGCCATGCAGCCTCAACGGGCAGATATGCCGGAAGAAAGGCAGCAGCCTTTGCAAAGGAGATTGGACAGGGCAGCATCTCACGCGACCAGATAGAAAAGGAAAAGGCCAGGGTATATGCCCCGGTAAAACGAGATTCGGGTATTGAATGGAAGGAATTCCATGCCGGTCTGGCTAGGACAATGCAGTATTATTGCAGTGAGTTCAAGACAGAAAGACTCTTCAATATGGGACTGTGGGCACTGGATAAGATTGAAAAAGAAACTGTCCCATTGCTATATGCCCTTGATCCCCATAAACTGATGCGCACCCTTGAAGACCTTACAATGCTTGAACATGCAAGGGTTATCCTCAACGCATCATTTGCCCGGAAGGCAAGCAGCATGATGCTTGCCTTTAACAGGATAGATTATCCCGAAATGGACCCGCCCGAATGGAACAAGATGCTTACCATAAAACAGGAAAACGGCAAGGTAGTTCACGGTGAAGTTCCGCATGGATTCTGGGGCAACCAGAAGGAAGAGTATGAGAAGAGGAATGGGGATTATAAGGGGGTTTATAAGGAGTAAGGAATCATTTATAAAATACGGTGGGATATAAAATCCCACCCTACTTTTTTAAAAAGATTTACGTAGGGTGGCATTCATGTAACGCCATTTTATCCCGCCATAGCTTCCAGCGTCGGCGGAAGCCTTGGCGACGGCGGATGAATCCTTTCTTCCGGAATACTGGAAGATTATTATTACAACAATTCTTCATCGGAGGTTAAAAATGTCCCAAAACGAACTGTTCGCAATCCCAAATGTAACCACACCCAATCAACCGGTAATATTCAATCCGGAAAGATGCAACGGGTGCAATCACTGTGTTGAGGTATGCCCCATAGATGTTTACATACCTAATCCTGAAAAGGGAAAACCGCCCATTATTCTTCACCAGGATGAATGCTGGTATTGCGGTTGCTGTGCCAATGACTGCCCCAGACCGGGTGCAATCAAGTTCAACTGGCCTTTGCAGTCACGAGGCTACTGGAAAAACAAAGAAACCGGTAAAATAGGACAAATATAAGGAGGGATCACTATGGCAAACTGGCATGATTACTTGAAAAGCAATGGAACACCACCAAGCTGGCCCTATCCCGTTAAGTATGAAGAAGAACAGGAGATAGAAACCGATATTCTGGTAGTTGGCGGTGGAATAGCAGGCTGTTGGGCAGCAATAAGCGCTGCAAGGCAGGGCCTTAAGGTTGCACTTGTTGAAAAGGGCGACACCATAAGAAGCGGGGCCGGCGGGCCCGGCTGTGACCACTGGTGTAATGCCCCCTTAAATCCGCTTTCACGGGTTGATGTGGACGAATGGGCAGTTCATATGGCTGACCGTCCATATGCAAACGGAATCGGCATCCAGATCCAATGCCGTGAAGATTACGACACCCTGCTTGAAATGGAGCAAATGGGCGGAAAGATCCGTGATTCAAAGGACGAATATGTTGGCGCGGAAGGCAGGGATGATGAAACTAAACTCATGATCTCCCCCCGCTATGGGACAATACACAGTTATTTGCCGGACCCGAATATGGGGACACCGGGCTTTAATCCTCCGGAAGAGCGCAACAACGTTGTTATCCGTGTATGGGGCTCAACATTTAAACCTGCACTTAAAAAAGAATGTAAAAGACTCGGCGTTCAGATCTTTGACAGGGTTATGGGTACAAGTCTTTTGACAGAAGACGGGTTTCAGGGC
>JASFHE010000476.1:0-5469 GCA_050123415.1 Desulfobacteraceae bacterium
CTCAGGACCTCTTCATATGTGGTTGTTCCATCGAGTAATTTTTTTATTGCATTTTCTCTTAGGGTTACCATGCCTTCTTTTCTGGCCTTTTCCCTTATTTTTCCTATGTCGGATTCCTGAGTAATCTATGTTTGTACAGGTTCAGTTATGGGCAAGACTTCATGGATTCCGCATCTTCCATGATAGCCTGTATTGCGGCAGCGGTTGCATCCTTTACCCCTGTAAAGTTCAACAGTCCCGTTATGTTCTAAATCAATCCCCAAAGAGCGGAGTTCATCAGTCTTCATCTCAAATGTCTCCTTACAATGGGGACATATTTTTTTTACGAGTCTCTGGGCAAGTATACCGGCTAAAGTTGCCTTTATTAAAAAGGACGGGACTCCTAAATCAATTAAACGCATGATAGAAGATGGCGCGTCATTCGTATGAAGCGTGGATAAAACAAGGTGCCCTGTAAGGGCCGCCTGTATAGCGTTTTCCGCGGTTTCAAGATCTCTCATTTCACCAATCATTATAATATCGGGGTCCTGGCGCAAAATGTTTCTCAGAATTGAACCGAAGGTGATGCCTACTGTCGGCTGAACAGCAATCTGATTAAAATCTTCATGCACCATTTCAATAGGGTCTTCAACTGTGGTGATATTTATTTCGGGTGTGGATAGATACCTCATGGTGGAATAGAGTGTTGTTGATTTACCGCTTCCTGTAGGGCCGCAAACAAGAATTATACCGTGCGGCAGGTTGATAAACTGCTGGTATCTAAGCAGATCCATTGCGGTGAAACCAAGGTTTTCAAGGTCCTGCAGCAATATATCCGGATCAAGCACCCTCATTACCATTTTTTCGCCAAAGGCTACGGGTATTGAAGAAACCCTTATTTCCGATTCTATGCCTTCTTTTTCCAGTTTTATCCTGCCGTCCTGGGGTCGTCTTTTTTCTGCCATGTCCAGTCTGGCAATTGTTTTTATTCTGCTTGTTATTGCGGGATGAACATTTTTTGGCAGTTCATAAACGGTATGCAGCGCACCGTCGATCCTCATCCTCACAATGCTTTTATTTCTCTTTGGTTCAATATGTATATCACTTGCTCTCTGGTCAAACGCGTAACTAAAGAGATGATCAACCGCGTTAACTATATGCTGATCGTCCGAAAGCAGCTCCTCTGATGATCTCAGGCGAACGAACTGCTCAAGATTGCCAAGATCAATACCCTGTCCGCCAAACTGATCTTCTGCAGCAGAAATAGACCGTTTGAATCCATAAAACTCACCAATCAGTTTTATGATATCCGTTTTTGTGCTTATTACAGGTTTTACCTTCAGGTGGGTAACCTGTGCTATATCATTCATTGCTTCGATATTAAACGGATTTGGCGTTGCAACAACGATCTGACCTGCTTTTATCCCGATCGGAATAACAAGATGTTTGAATGCAAATGTGTGGGGAAGAGTGCTTGTTATGAAGTCGAGATCAAGTTTTAAGGGGTCAATTTTTTTATAGGGCATTTTCCAGGTTTTTGCCAGTGTCTGAAAAATTATCTCTTCATCAAGTATTTTTGTATTATCATCAGCCCTATCCAGCTCGAGAGAAACAATAACATCAATTATTGTAACAGGGGTTCCTGCTTTCATTTTAGTTCCGGAAGATGCATTACGCATGGCCCTGATCTGCTGAAGTTTGGATTTCACCTGGTTTTTTTTAACAAGAATCTGTTTATTTTGTTCTTTGTCTATTAAACCGGTGGAAAGCAGAATCTGACAAATATTATCATCACTATAGCTGTTAGTTGTTTTACTATTCATATTTATTACGATTCAAACAGAAAAAGGTTAACTAGCAGTGTCCATCCAAAAACTATCGTTTTTGAATGACAGCGGTCAGCCATCAGCGTTCAGCAAAATGCTTTTAAAACGGAGTCTTAGCTGATCCGCCTTCGTACAAGGCTATGGCGAGACAGGCGGCTGATAGCTGAATGCTGAAAGCTCCTTCCAGAAATTGCCTCTATCTGGATGGACACTGCTAATACAAGACAAAACCTGCATAATTTTTAATATGTGGTGAGTTTACTATTTTAAGACCTTTTTATGCAATTGTTTTTTGTGGCAATATATATTATAAGAAAAAAATCTCCTTACCAATTTTTTTAGAATAAAACCGAGATACAGTGTCAGGTTTTAAGTTACCTCCCTGAAATGGGGTATTATGCCTTGCCCCACAATGAGGGATAATACGTTCCGCTATCCCGTTTATTGTCTGTTAATTGCTTCTTGTATTTTCTGCTCTTTTTTGTTCGGAAAATATTCTGATACAAATTTTTATTTAAGCAGCAGTGTTATCTTTCGGGAAACTGTGCCGGTTCTTTTGTTTAACTGGTTGATTATACTGGTAATGCAATCATGATAATAGTTCATGTAAATAGTAAACAATCCGGATTCACACTTGTAGAGCTTTTAGTAGCAGTGGCTCTGGGAATTATTATTCTGGCCATTATATTCAGCACATTCAAATCACAGCATGATTCCTATTCTGTACAGGGTCAGATTTTAATGGTGCAGCAAAATCTGAGGTCGGCTTTTTACATGATAACGAGGGATATTCAGATGGCCGGACATTATACCAATCTTGTTGATTCTGAATACAGTTCGGACTGGGATAATAATCCGGAGACAGGTGATGTAGCAATAAGGCCTTTATTGTATCTTGTTAATGATGTGAACGGTGTTTCCGGAGTAAAGAACGGTACCGATGTATTGGTCATAATAAAGGCAGGCGATAAACACAGGAAACTTGTATCGGGAGAGAGTGCAACCGCAGGCAATTCTTTTAGTGCCGGTCTTTTTCTTACTGACTGGGAGAAAAATGGCACCGCAAAGCCTACAAGAGACCTGGACGGTGACGGGCATGATGATCTTTTTTACTATTCAGGTGCAGGGCACTCAAAATATGGACTTTTAGTAAAAAAGGAGCTTGGTCGTGCAGAGATTTTTGAGGTGGATTCCGGTAATAATTTTGTCTTTAAGTCCGGGTTGATTGAATCCTATGGTGAAGGCGACAGTATCTATAAACTGGATGTTATAATGTATATTATAGACAATTCCGACACTGCCCATCCAAGTTTAAGCAGGAGAAACATTGGTACTGATAACAGCTTCACAGTGATAGCTGAAGATATTGATAATCTGCAGTTTGAGTTCATTCTTAATGATGGCAGCATAGTAAAAAACCTGGATAATGTAAGTAATATTCCCCATATAAGGGCGGTCAAGGTCTATATCCTTGCCAGATCAGAGAATAAAATAAAAGGGTATTCCGACCCGGGCAGTTATGAAATGGGTTCAGTCGGCAGCTATAAATCTGCTGACTGTTATTTGAGAAGAATGCTGTCTGCCACAATAAAAATTAGAAATATAGCTCATTAGCTCTTAAACGATGAATGAAGGAGATGATATGGATAGTACCCCTAACAGTAAATTATATCTGGAGGGCTTTACTATCATCGAAGTGATGATAGCACTGAGCATCCTTACTATTGGTATTTTAAGTATAGCATCCATGCAGGTGAGTGCGATAAAGGGGAATTATTTAAGCGATAAAATAACAAGCGCCTTTACTCTCGCAGAAGATAAAATGGAAGCGCTTCTGGGGATGGACTATAACGATCCGGCGCTTAAGGACCTGGTACCCGGAAATAATGATGATTTGGGCAGAATCGATCCCGGATGGACAGACAGGCAGGAACTTAATATTGATGAAACCGGTAAGGTAAATGCCGGACAATTCAGGAGGATCTGGAATATTGCAGACAATAGACCGATTGAGAACAACAAAACCGTTACGGTTATTGTTACATGGGATAACGATAGCCATCGGATATCCCTTACATCTGTAAAAAGAAGATAAAGGCGGGAAAATCAGATGAATGAAATAATCATAAAAATCAGAAAAGAAAACGGCAATATCACTGTCATCGCCCTGATGATGCTGTTTATTCTGACACTTATCGGGATATCGGCAAGCAGGACATCAAATACGGACATACTAGCCGCGCGAAATCAAATCCCGTTTAAAAAGGATTTCTATATCGCTGAGGGGGGACAGAGCGAGCAAGCGATTAAGATCGGGAGAGGGAATTACCCTGTACCGGATATAGAAGATTCGGAAATAATTCTGGAAAAATCAACAGGTGAAATCACAGCCGGGAGTTCCTATGACTATGAAATATCATATAAAGGATCTTACCTCCCGCCAGCCGGATACTCTATATTGCATTTTAAAAGGTTTGATTATGGAGTCAAAACAAGTATCAGAGAAACTGAACTCACAATAAATGCCCGGTACTATATCATAAGACCAAAGGCAGAGTTATACAGGAAGAAAAATGATTGATAAAAAAATAAGGATAATCATCTTATTCATATTCATTTACATTTTATCTGTGTCGGACCATCAGGTTTTCCATGTACATGCGGCGTCAGATGTTCGGTATACCATCACAGTTACTGCAAGGTCCGGCGGAAAGATTATCGCACCTGACGGAAGCGGGATAGTTGGCCCTTCCACCGGACTGTTTGTTTTTAATGAAAACAGCAGTGCAGAATTCAGGTTTGAACCAGATCCTTCCAAAAAACTCTCCGATGTTGTGCTGGATTCATATTCCCTCGGGCCAGTGGGTGATGGTTCTTATACATTTACATCTATTACATGCAATCATGAAATTATCGGAGTCTTTGTTGATGATACTGCTGCCATCCCTGAATCAGCAGGTGATGATCAGATATTTACTTCCGGGGTTCCGCTCAGTCAGTCATTTAAAGACGTGATAAGTAAAGGAGTGTCATATACGGCTCCTGCTGTAGCTGTCGACAGCGAGAACGAGACCCGGAATGGTGATTCAATATACATGACCTTTTTCAGACCAACGGATAGCGGTCAGTGGCAGGGAAATTTAAAGAAATATGGGCTTGCATATGTTGAAAGATCGGATTGTCCCGGCAGGGATGGTCCTGAATGGACAGTAGTTGATAAGAACGGTGATATCGCAGTTGATTGTGATGGAGAGTTTTTAGAAAGCAGTGTTTCTTATTGGTCAGTTACAAATGACGGCGGTTTTACAGATAGAGGTGGTGTCGGACAGATATTACTGGATTCTCTTATTGATGCAGATCACTTAACCTCAGCAGATCAATATCATTCATTCAGGAATATTAAAACCTATCTTGGCGGTTCATCCGGATCGATTGTAGACTTTAATCGTAATAATATCACAAAGGCTCAGCTTGGAGTCGGAGATGATGTAACTCGTGACAGGGTTATCAATTATATATACGGATATTCATATGATGCTGATTCAGATGGCAGGCCCGTAAAGAAAAGAGACTGGGTTTTAGGGGATATAATTCACTCAGAGCCGGAGATTATTGATTATTTTGATCCTTCAGCCGGAAACCTGCAATACAGATATATCGCAGC
>JASFHE010000477.1:0-5462 GCA_050123415.1 Desulfobacteraceae bacterium
TTTTCAGGTTTTCCCGGTTTATCAATATAGCATCTGAGTACGGGCTGAGGCCTGTATGTATAGGTCTTGAGTTCGTGCCTGATATCAGACAGAAACTCATCTACACCTATTACTTCCTCTATGTACTCAAAATCCTCTTTATCTACTCCAGGGGCACCCTTGTTTGACCTTACACCTTTCCATGCCTCCTTCAGTATATCCTCACGATATATCTTATCGTAAAGACATCCGAACTTCCTATCCAGAGACTGTTTCGCTGCATGGGACAGTTTGGCCTGCAAGTCAGAAACCTTATTTCGCATCTTAATAGCTCTTTGAGCACTCATGCCTTCTTTCCTTTACGTATAGAAATGCAACTTTCAACCATGCCTTCACGATTTGAAACGGTCTTTTCTTTGCCCCATGACAACCCCGCTTCCGGCTGCCACAGGATGGGTTTTGATCCCCGGGTTCCCGTAAACCCGCTGTTCATCCTCGCTATTACATCGTTGATGTTTCGCATTTCGACTTACATCCCAAACGCGGTCGAAGTATGGCCCCACGCTCAAGAAAGGTTATGTTGTCCTTTCCGTCATCACTTCCAGGCCACTCCGACCTCCCTACGCCCGTCGTCTCCCTCTTGCCGGTTTCATCCGACTCGAGAGCTACTTACTACAGCAAGAGTACTGTAGAGACGCTGGGATCTCAGGTTCCACATCGTTATCTTTCTCCGCATGCCGATGGCCTTACTCCGGGTTCCTTGCAGGTGCTTTTACCCTTTGCTTCCCTGCAAGCATTGGCCTTCCCCATAAGCGTAGAAGGTCGGCGTATAGCCCGGATCGTCGTCCGGGTTTATCCCTCTACCATACTCTCCCAGTTACTTCCGTATGGCGTAAGCTCACGAAGCTGCACCATTCGCTTTATGCTACGGCCTGCGGTTTTGGTTAGCCCCCCTGACTGGGTACAACCTGTCTTTCCAGACAAGCCTTCTCGGGACATTGTCAGGGCAAGTTCAGCAAGTATGTTACCACACGAGCCCGCCCCCAGCCTACATATCTAAAAGGGTAATTGATATGGTAACCTCCTTTCAGGTTACTAGATTAACGATTTCAAACCTCGTACACGCCTGGGTTAACAGGTGCCCGGCGTTTTTTTCGGGCATCCGGTTGAACCCGATGTTATACCTTGTTTTTATAGATTAAAGACTCTCATATATTGCTTAATAATATTGTCTTCATATTTCTTGGCATATTGCTCTCCACGAGCTGCTGATATTTTTGATTTCGTATTCATTCTATCATGATGGTGCCCAAGTTCGTGGATGAATATATGAATAAGCTGAAATGCTTTTGCTGTATCTTCATTAAATTTTATAATGTAAGCGCCATTGCCTTTGGAACATGGAATATTAAGTTTATTTAAAAGTTCTTTATGATCATCATAAAATTCAAAAGCACAACAATTCCACTCGATTTGTTTTTCCCATGCTGTAATACCTACAACTCCATGATTATGCCACCCCATGCAATTAACATCACCTTCGGAAAGGACGACAGCATTTAATCCAATAGATAGTGTTTCCCATGCAGGTAAAATCTCTATGAATTTATATAAATCACTCTTCTTGATTAGATGCTTATATCCTCGTCCAGGTTTTTCCTTATCAAAGACTGGATATTTTTGTGGCGTATTATAATAGTTGGGTGTTAGTTCCCATCTATTTTTTCTTTGCACTTGGCCAAGCTTGACTTGAGGTGTAGTTTTTCTGGTGTAATGTTTCATAATTATTTAAAAGGTATAACGCTGGTTTCACCCTCAGCCCCCACACTGAACTGGAACTATACGGTAATAACGTTGCAACGCATTGAGAGACAATAGGCCGCTAAATAGGCGGGGCTGTCGGATGTAAACTTTTGTTATACATATTTGTTTCTGGGATATTCCAAAATATTTATGCCTTCTCTAGTTAATTCGTTCAATGCGTTGTTAGCGATCCATTGAGCACTTTTTGAGTTTATCTCTTTTATTTCTTTTGCTGTTGCAATTGCTTTTTTGTTTAAATTAGAGTTTCTTTTGCCTATTTGTCGTAGTGCCCAATTT
This sequence comes from Desulfobacteraceae bacterium, assembly GCA_050123415.1. Lineage (GTDB taxonomy): Bacteria > Desulfobacterota > DSM-4660 > Desulfatiglandales > HGW-15 > JAAZBV01. Next base: position 2,080 of record JASFHE010000477.1, read on the forward strand.
ACAGCTTTCTTAACAAAATTTCTCTCATCCGTCGATTCTAGTTTGATAATAGGGAAAAATTTTTCGAATTTATTATCATTGCCTAACTTGTCATGAAATACAAGGTGTGCCATCAAGGTAAAAGCCGCTCTTTTTTCATATTCGTTTTTTCGTTTGTACCATTCAAATATTTTCTTGTACGCAAAAGGAGTTTTTACAAATAAAGAACTGCAACAGATATCACAGATGTCCCAAGAATCAAATTGTTTCAACCATTTCTCCATTTGTGTTTCTGTTACTCTTCCCGGGTCGTCGATTATACTGGCAAGTTTTTTTGCTTCATGAATGTCTGAATCATATAGTTTTAATGCAAGAGCGTGGTCTGTACCAATTTCTTTTGCCATTTTTCTTAAATCTTTTACCATTATTCCGTAGGTATTTTTTGCTAAACTTCCTCGATTACGTTTTGCCTCGGCAATTTGAGGATTAGCCAATTTTTCTAATTGTTTTAGTATCTTAGAATGATTCATTTTTAAGTATAATCCCGTGCATTACAGGCCAGGCGGCGTTTCATCGCCTGGTCCTTGTAAATGCTGCTGTTAATTCTTTATAGAATCAAGCAGATACTTGGATAGGGTCTACCTCAGAAAGATCTACATTTTCTTTTGCATGCCAAAGATCATAACTATCCTGCATATGGAGCCAACTTTCAGGACTACGGCCTAAACACTTAGATAAACGGAGAGCCATTGCCGGGCTTATAGAACTTTGCCCCTTCAATATTCTTATAAATGTTGAAGGAGAGACTTTAAGACGCAGCGCAACACTCCGGGGCGAAACGCCCAATGGAACCAAATAAACTTCTTTAATAAATTCCCCTGGATGGGGCGGGTTATACATAGCCATTAGTGATAATCCTCATATCGTTATATACGACGAATCAGCCGTATAAAACCACATATTGTCGTATTAGACTGCAACTTTGCAGTCTAATTATTTCTCATTTAGTAAGAAGTGACCTCCACAAATTTTTGAGGGGTCTCCTATTAGCTCTTTATAATATTTCTCTCTGTTTCCTTTTATCACATCAAGAACTCATAGTATGTCTGCCTCCTATCAGATCCCCAACCCGCTTAGCGGATTTTACAGGGTAAAGAATGGCAACAAAAAGACTATTAGTAGATTTTATATGATAATGCGCCTAGGCGCTTTATGGCAGTATTTTATCCCCGAAAATATATAATAGATTAGATTTAAGATTAATGGACTGAAAAAGCAAGGAAAAAGAAAGCCGTCATCGTTAGTCGGTGCAGAAAAGAGGAATCAGAAAATAGGAAAGATGGAAAAGACAAAAAGCTATGATTTGTTCCCTTTGGTCGAAATGACAGGGAAACGACTAGAGATCAGATATCGGAAATCGGAGGTCATGATATTTCATAAATTAGTATGACAGCTTTAATGTGATTGATTAATTGTTTATGATTTTGTTAAAAAGAGCATCATGTCTCTTGCATTTTCATTATATTCTAATTCGAAAAAGATTGGCTTTTATAAATGAGCAAAGGTTTTAAGGCGTGGAAACATTATTGATAAAATGGCTATCAACCTATTCTGAGGTAATTTGTTTTTTAGGCGCTTTTTTTGCCGGCACCGGCTTTGTCATTTTTTTAGCTACCCTTGCCGGACAAAACGTAATTTCTCCCATGATCCTGTTGTGTTACGCTTTTTTAGGCAATTTTTTATCTGATCTCATTTGGTTTTCTCTGGGTCGAGCCGTACTTTTTGAAAAAGCCTCTTCTATGAAAATGCTTGTAAAAGCCAAAAATCAAACAACTGCCTTTATGGCCAGAATGGAGTCGCGGGAGTATCTTGTTTTCATTTTTATTAAGTTTGTTTATGGTATCAGAATCGCAGCAATTCTTTATTTTGGAAGCATACGTTATCAGTGGTCTAAATTTTTCAAATACAATGCCCTGGGTGTGTTTATCATCAATCTGGTCGCCCTTGGTGTAGGCTGGTCGGCAGGAAAAGGACTAACCATTTTTATCAGTATATTTGAGAACTTCATGTTAGCCACTGCCATTTTATTGGGGATTGCAGCAGTGCTTACCTTGGTCCGGGCAGCAGTGGCCAAAGGCCTGCTCAGGAGGAACTGCTGAAGCTGTATCCAAATCGCTTTATATCTTCCTCATAATAGTCATAAACAATCTGCCGGGTTTCCCGATTATAATAGTGCGAGTAATGGTGATGGCTGGTTTTATTTTTTATTTCCAGCTCAATATATACGCCTAATTTCTGCTTGAATAATGCGAAATCTTCCTGAAGACTTTCAAAGCGGAAAATATGATCAACGAGCTGCCTGTTCCTGTTATCAAAAATATACCGGCTTTGACTCAGGAAATGGGCATGATCACAATAATAAAGAAAAGGCGGTTTGCAGGGAGTAAGGCTGTCGTTCGGATACCATTTATTAAGTGATCGTACAAATTGTTCAAAAGTTCCACATTCTTCCTTGCGAATTTGCTGCCTCCAGAAAAATTCAGATACAAGCCGGTCCCAGGGATTGCGGACAATGGCAAATTTGAGATAAGTTTGAAAAACTTTTTCTGAGACATACTCTTTAATCAAATTAGCCGGAAGGTGATGAAGCCGGTAGTTGCCGTCATAACCATAAAGGACGTCCGGGTAGGAAAAGAAGAGGGCCAATTTTTTGATAATAGATCGCAGGACCGGTATTTTTTTATATTGTCCGGCTAAAACAGAATATTTGCTGGCATAAGGTATCAGAATCTTAAGCACGGATTCCCGCCATCTGCTTTTACGGAACGGATTCATTTCCAGGGATTTGGTAATGCTCGTACCGCCGGTCTTAGGAATATGTACAAAAATGATTTTGTGTTTATGAGAAATGGGCATATTGAAATAAAAATAACCGATTTTATTAATGTTATCAAGGATAAATAAAAAACAAAGGCATCAGGTCCCGGTTAAATGTATGCAAAACCGGTTTAACAGGGTTTACGTTAAATGAGATTTGAACTTAAAATCTTGCCTTCGGGTATTTAACAGGGTGACAGTAAATAAAAACAGTTACAAATGAAAAGACTTTAATGCGCCAGAGGCGTATAAATCCGCCGGAAGCGGACAAGTGGGGTAATTCTTAATACCCGAAATGGGTTAGATTTAAGACTAATGGATTGAAAAAGCAAGAAAAAAACCAGCCTCCTTCGCTGAGTCGGGACATCGGAAAAGAGGAAATAAAATGATTTCTTAATCTCATCGTCTTCGTGTTTCCATTGATAATTCCTTTTTATAAAAAAGATGTTCATGGTTCATCGTTATAATTTATTGCTAAAAAATCAGGAAGGCAGTAGATAGCACAAAAAACTATAACAAAAATATTT
>JASFHE010000478.1:0-5459 GCA_050123415.1 Desulfobacteraceae bacterium
TCATTTGGTATGGCCTCCTTCTCTTGCTTTGGGGTAAAGGTTAAGAAGGCCATACCTCCTTTTTCTCTTTCATTCAAGATAATTTCTACTTATTTTCACATTTTTGCAAGTGCCTCAAAATATTATTATTTTTTAAAATCAAATAATAAAACCATAATGGCGATTTATCAGAATAAGGGTTCAGACAAAATTGAAGATGATCAATTTTTATTGATACCTGTATTTGATAAATATTTTCTTGGTGATTTAGTATATTCAAATGACCGGAGTCTAGCGGTGAATTACGACAAAAATAATATATACAGCTTCAATCCGGAGACAGCATCGGTGAAAAAAGTAATAGGAGGTTTCAAAAATCTGCAGCAAATACTTTTAATAGACTCTCATTTAAAATAGTCGACGGCAGTTGCAGGGGCTATATCAAATCGTTTTGCTAATCTTTATTGCATATATAAAAAGAAAGCTATTTTCAAATTAACTACCTATATCTTGAGCTGAGCAATAAGGATTCTTTTCCAGAAGTAAAAATATTCCAGTTTAAATCTATTCATTTTCAAGTACCCATTTTTCTCCTTCTTCATAGTCGCGAAGTATCATTAGGTGATGCTGTATTTATCTTTCTGAGAGCATTTCAAACATTCGGCGCAGACCATAATTAACATTACTTGAGGCTATCAATGCTGAACCGTTCATATAAGATACGGATTCTCTTAGAACAGTCGTATAAAAAAAAGTCGTTTATGGATGAAAAACGGCGAAAGAAATCGACAATAGTCAGTGCGATTACTTCTTATTTACATTTGGACATCAAAACAATGCACGCCTGCCAGCTTCCTAATATCGCTGTTTAATAATGCTATACACTGTTCTTTGTCGTGACCATAATCGTAGAGACCCGCAATTGAATTGAGTGGCGCCAGCATCTCAGAAATATATAGGGCTGAAGAGCCGGCGTGAGGATGATTTCTTTTAGCGTTCGCGGAAGTTTCAGCCCATGATTTTAATTCAGTTAATATGTTTGAGATGGCTACACATATTATTGTACATTCATGCTCATCTGAGAGAGATAGTTTATCTATGAGCCTCTGAAGGGTTTGTAATGTCGATTTTGCTGTCATTGGCATCGCAACTTCCTTTCTTGTATTTAAGTAGTTATTATTGAAAATAGAAAAAATTCCTGGACATCAATTTATATTATCAGCCATCATACCCTTAACCGGCAGGTCGGCGTCTCACCGGCCTTGGTTAAAGGGAATGTTCGCGATATTCTTTTTTGATTTTCTATTTCGCGGAGCTATCAATAAAAACAAAAAGGCTTCCGCAACTACCTCTCAAGTTATCTTAAAAAAAACGATTGTTTTGCTTCAATGTTTATTCTCCTTTCCTAAGCAAATAAACGGTTTCCGGTAAAATGCAGCTTTGTGCAGATACTTGTCCGGCCACCTAAATAATAAGAAAAAGATAGAGCAATTGATGAGACTCCGGCATTATGAAAAATGGGTATTGTGATGTCAATTTATTTTAAATTTATCGAGTATGAATATCCTTGTTTTAACCCGGAGCTTATTATTTTAGAATCCTGATATTTATAGATTATTCCATTCTTTGCTGGTATTTACTCGAAATATACCGGCAGATAGAGTTGTTTTTTGATTCGGTTTTTTTTGGTTTGAATAAAAAAAGGGGCGCAGCACGCTTGTCCCGCCATAGCTTTAGCGACGGCGGACCGTGCCCCTACAGCAACATTGGAGACGGCGGCTGCCTGCCGTTATATTTACATCCTGATATCCGCATTACCCATCTGCAATTATTTCCTGAAATATATATCACTGAATTCCTTTACAAGCTTTTTTAATGCTTCAACATTTTCAAGGTCTGTTGTCTGTTTGCACTTCATTGCGTACACCAGCATATGGTGCAGGGTGTTCAGTTTTTTATCATAGTCCTTTGAGTCAATCTTGATCCTCTGGGTCATGAAGTACTGTGTCACAATCTCCTGGAGCTTGCCGGCATGATCTTCCTTGTTCATGATCCACCTTACAAGCTGGTTTGAGTGATTGGCCAGGCCGGCCTTTTCCAGTTCGTTTATCTGGTTCATGGATTTTTCAATGGTCTGGATATGCTCGCTGATCATCTTCACCCGCATCTCATCGTCATAGATTCCGCAGGGGATTTCACAATGAGCATATACAATACCTGAATACAGAAACAGGAATGCAAGTAATGCAGTAATTAGAAAGGATACTCTTTTCATTATTATTTCCTCCTTATATCTGGTTAACACTAAAGCCACATTTTTTCTGGCGGCCTTCTTTCCGGGACATAGTCATGGGGAACTTTTCCTTCATTCCATTCTTTTGTAACATACAGGTTACAGTAGCAGCTTCCGAACTCTTTTACATCTTCTTCCCTGTATTCACAGGGACAGATGATGTCCGCATCCTGCTTCCTGTCACCTGATGACAGCCTGCACGGGCAGCACATGTATCCGTACCGCTCCTTGTTAGTTAGGAGTGCTTCCATCAGTTCCATTACCCTGCCCTTATCATTGCTGAAATAGTAACCTTTTGGTTCCTGTACCTTTTTCAACATCTCATAGAGTTCTTCCTTTGTCATAGTCCCAGGGCCTCCTTTATTTCATCTTCCTTGAATCCGACAATCACCTTGTCGCCAATAATGATTGTAGGAAAGGAACATTTCGGGTTGATCTTTCTGATATCATCCAGAACAGCCTTTCTTTCTTCTCCCTGAAGTATATCTACATCCGTGAAGTCATATTTTATCTCGCATTCGTTTAGAAACTGTTTGGTTGCTTTGCAATGACTGCATGTACTTAATGTATAGATTTTTACCTCTTCCTGATCTGCCATACTAATTCTCCTCGAAATATCTAAAAGTTATTTTTTCTTTTCAGTTCTTATTTTCAGCCAGTCTATCATATCCTGGATATTTTTCGACATAAAGTACCTTCCGTTGGCAAAAGCCCCATAATCCGCCCCGGCCATGGCTGAGGCAAGCCTTGTCGAGTTTGCATAAAATAGCCATTGCTCTATCCATTTTTTTTCAATCCCTTCATTAAATATACTGTCCTTCTGATCAAGACCTTTTGCCGCGCCTTCGGCCCATGCAGCTAAAAGTATCTTCGTGGCGGCGAATGTCATATGGTTTGCCTTTTCCACGGTATTTTCAAACCTGTCAAAATGACCTTCTACCCATCCTGTTGAGTGGCATGACATGCATACATTCTGCATGGCGGTTTTTCTTTTATCCTGTTCCGCATTATCAATAAGAAATCCTTCCACAGGTTCTCCGGTCAGTTCTGTTGGAAGAGGAAGGCCTGCTTTGTTCCTTATGATTGTAGTGTCAGGAGACTCGGGATGGGGATGTGCGTAAATTACCCCGAATATCCGTTTATAAAGCCTGTCATTCATCTGGTGTGTTCTTTTTGCAATTACATCGCCTTCTGTATTTACCAGAAGACTTGCATGACATGAGGCACAGGTTGGGGCCGTAAAATCCCTGCCCACTATCCACGGTACGGATTTAAAATCCCAGTTCTTTGAATTAGAACTGTATATATTACCATGCTTGCTTACCTTATATACCGGATAGGACGGAACATCCGGGCCTTTATGACACTGGGAGCATGTATCGGGTCTTCTGGCCATTGCCATGCTGAACTCATGCCTTGGGTGACAGGATGTACATGATCCCATGGACCCGTCAGGATTCAGTCTTCCTACACCCTGGTTTGGCCAACCCTCTATAACAGGAAAATCCATTTCTCCAAGATCTGTTTCTCTTGTTTCTGTTCCCTTTACCTTAAGGTTTGTTCCGTGACATGAAAGGCAGGAATCTGCATTTGTTTTATCGTCAGCAGTTTCAAGCCTTGAAGACATGTTTTCAAAATCCTGCGTACCGTTGACGGAATTAACCAGATCGGTGAACACAGGATTATTCATCAGGTTGCCATAGGCGTGGGACATGATGTTTTTTCCATACTCTTTTGTCTCTGCACTATGGCAGACCGAGCAGTCTTTAGGTGTTACAACCGTATGAACACTGTATTCAGCATGGTCAAAGCTGTCCTTGCGATCATCGGGATCCATCATATGACATTCCGCGCACCCTACAGTGTTACCCAGAAGAGCCTCGGGGATCTTTTCTGCGGATACAAGACGTTGAAGTCCCGGTTTTTTTAATGCTTCAGAAGGGGACATTTTGCTGTGTGTGCTTTTTTTCCATTCTTCAACTATTCCGGGATGGAGAGTTGAATGACAGTCAATGCAGGTCTGAGTATCGTCGCTTATTTTTAGTTCCTGTGAAGATGCCGGAATACTGCATAATAGAATTATCAGGGTGAATACAGTCAAAAATGATGTAACAACATTTTTCATTATATGCTCCTGTTATTTAGATATGTTTACTTTTGTATCCGGATCAATGCTTCTTCCGCAAGATCTTTCACCTTAGTGTCAATCAGTTTTTCTTCCATAAATATTTGAACAATACTTTCATCCGATTTTAACTCTTCAAGCCGGGGCATTGATTCCTCTGCCTTGAGATACCCCATGATCCACGCAGCAAATCCACGTACATGTTCATCTTCTGATTCTAGGAAGGGCATTATATGTTTTACAGCGTCATCTCCCGGCAACTCCGGCCATGACTGACAAAACCTGCCGATCCCCCACAATACTCCTCTCTGCATAAATTCATGTTCCTGAAAATTACCGTCCTCTCTTGCATAGGAAAGCAGTACCGGCCAGTACTCCAGGGCGAGGGTTCTGTTTTTTGCCAGGATATCTCCCATGGCCTCAACGCTTCCCCAGCCGATGCCGCCTGATTCGTCGTTAAGGTTCCACATAAGTCTCCTGATAATATTTCTCGCAGATTCAATGTCGTATTCTTCCAGATCGGATACAGCAGAGCCCATTGCTGATACTGCATTCCACTTTACAACAGGGTTTCTATGATACAAAAAGGAAAAAAGCGTATTGATAATCCGTAATAAAGATCCTCCGGATAATTTCAGCAGATCATGGTATTCACAGGAAGATTCAAGAATTCTGAGGATTTGTTTTTTAAGCGCCCGAATTGAATCTTTTTTAACTTCAGCATCAATAACCGGTATCTTTTTCATCACTCTTTTTTGTTGCCATGCCTGATACTCGCCATATGTAAATGCCGAGCCCAGTTGTGATTTTTTGCAACAGCTTTTATCGTTTCTGCACAATCTGCACCGGCTTTCACTGCACATCTGGCAGTAATCACAATCAGGGCATTTTTCCTTTTTTACAGCTTCAGGCATTATTACAACTGTTGCGGCAGCTTCTCCGCGATCTTTTTGCCAAGTACCCTGCATGCATTGATAGTATCTCCGTCAGGCACATAGTTTACCTTGATACCCGGGTCAACAATGTCAAGTTTCATTTCTTCAAAGACACTGTTGATAAGCT
>JASFHE010000479.1:0-5456 GCA_050123415.1 Desulfobacteraceae bacterium
GCGTCTGTATCAAAATGAATGACCGGAGGCATCTTGCCTCTGTTCGTAAAGCCATAATCGGGCTCCACACCAAGGGTTCCTTCCTGTAGAGACCAGTAGGTCCACATCTTTATATCAGGATGGACTTTACCATCAAGGCCCTTAACATCTATGGTGTCCGGGAAACCCAGCATCTGCCAGAAACTGTTTGCCCACGGACCAGCTCCTATTATGGTATAATCGCATTTAAAATGCCCTTTTGTTGTTTCAACTCCGGAAATACATCCGTTGCCGGCGAATCCGATTACCTCGCATCCTGTCAGTATCCTTACACCCAGGTATTCTGCCTTGTCGGCAAGCCTGTAGAGCGCCTTTGTATTGTTTGCGTAACCGCCTCTTTTTTCATGAAGGATTGATGTTGTACCCTGAGCCTGCCAGTCTTCGAAAATATTGGCTCTCATGTATTTAAGGCAGTCTTTTTCGCCTTCGATGAATTCGGAATCGTAGCCGATGTTTTTTTGCCTTTCATATATATCGTTAACATCTTCGTGCATTGATTCCGGAGAAATCTGCATATAGCCTACAGGAAGGTATCCGTAGCCCTCTGCGTCCTGTTCCCAGACACCCACACTGTGTGCGATCAATTCCTGCATCGCCGGCTGATAGTAATTGTTGCGGATAACACCGCAGGCTATTCCTGATGCACCCGCGCCGATCGCTGATTTATCAATAAGAAGGATATCCCTTCCTGTACCTTTCTTTTTTTCTTCAAGCTCAAGAGCAAGATGATAGGCCGTGCTGAGACCATGCATTCCTGCTCCGATGACAATGTATTTATAATATGTTTCCAGTGCCATTATTATTTTTCTCCTTTGAAATATTTTTTCCTCATTGAAATTGAAATTTTAATTGTTTCCCGACAGATCATGTTTAAGCTCACCATCAATGGTGCCCCTCACTTTTTCACGTTCTTCGGCAAAATCGAATCCTGTCCATATGCCTATTGAACCAAGTATTGAATCCTGAGGGTGAAACTCCCTGAATATTTTATAGTAAAAAGCAGCTTCTCTGCTGTTGATAACTGCTTCCGGATTTTCAGCCTTGATTTTTTGATATTCGTCTTCACTCATTTGTTTATGGGCCATTTTTTCTCCCAGACTCTCACAACCGGCCCCCTGGGTATACTGGACCTTATACCTCCATAATATTTCCTCCGGAAGGTAGTTTGTGTCCTCAAATGCCTTTCTTAAGATCCATTTTTCTATCTTGGCGCTGTTATGCTCCCTGATCTTGAGCTCAGGAGGGATTTTCATTGAGAGGTCGATCATTTCTTCATCCAGAAAAGGAACCCTGAGTTCGAGACTGAAAAGCATTCCCATCCTGTCTGCCCTTTGAAGATTAATATTATGAAGATTGTTTATACAGCGACGCGCCTCCATATTCAGTTTATCGCGGGAAAAATGCTTCATGTAGTGATAACCTGTAAAAATTTCGTCCGCCCCTTCACCTGTAAGCACAACAGTTACATATTCAGCTGCCAGCTTACATGTGAAATAGCAGGGCACTGCACATCGAACAAGAGAAGGATCATAGGTTTCAAGCTTTTCAATAACCCCCGGAAGAGCATTGTAATATTCATCTTCGGTAAACAGCAATTCATGGTGATTCGATCCGATGTAATCCGCAGCTATTCTGGAAGCCTTAATGTCGTCGCTCAACTCACCATTATTATCCTCCATGCCAACCACGAATGTATGGAGATGGGGTATTTCATCAGCTGCAATAGCTGCTACAAGACTGCTGTCAAGTCCGCCGCTGCAGAATGAACCTACGTGTATATCAGGATCTGATAATAAGCGTTTTTTTACTGCCCTTATAAAAGTTTCACGGATTATGCTGCCTGTCTCTTCAATATCTGTCAGCAAACTGTCTTCTATTTCAGGGGTTCTGTAGAATTCTACAAAACCTTCCTTTGGGGTGTAGTAATGGCCTGCCGGGAATTCGTGAACTTCATCAAGGCCTGCCAGAGACATTGCGCCCAGCTCGGAAGTAAAATAGAGATTTCCTTTCTTATATCCATAATATAGAGGCTTAATGCCGATAGGATCCCTGGCCATCATAAAATCGTCATCATCAAAAATGGCAAAGGCGAACATACCATCCAGGTCTTTTACACAGTCAGGTCCTTTTTCTTCATACAGGTGCAGGATCACTTCAGAGTCGGATTCGGTCTGAAATGAATATTTATTTTCAAGTTTTTCTTTGATGTTTCTGAAATTATATACTTCGCCATTGCATATAATCCCCTGACTGCCGCCATTGGAGATTATAGGCTGATGTCCCCCCGCAACATCGACAATTGAGAGACGGGTATGACCGAATACACTTTTTCCATTAATATAAACTCCCCTGTCGTCAGGGCCACGGTGCTCCAGGGCATCAAGCATCCGATTGACTGTTTCCACATCTTTCCGGCCTATACAGCCCGCTATGCCGCACATTTTTTACTCCTTCATGTTGCCTTTAAATAAAAAACAAAGCCTTCATAATATTATTCTGAAGGCTTTGCCTGTTAATCAATAATATGACCGATCAAATCAGTTCAAAATTTCAACTAAAATTTTTTCTACTAATATTATTTCAACTGAAAATATATCAATACGAGCTATATGTCAAGCTTTCTAAGGAGTGAAGTATGTAACTGGTTGATATGACATGGATTAAATTATTGGGGGAGTGCGGGAAATTCTAATTTCCTGCTAGGTTACTTCCAGATCCTGGACATCAAGCATATCTGTAAGTTTTAACAGGGAGTCGGCTATATATTTTATTTCCTTTTCAGACAGCTTGCTCAGACCGTCAAACAGTTTATGCTGGATAGGAGGCGGTGCATTTTCAGCAAGGACTTTGCCGTTCCTGGTCAGGTCAACGGTAATTACACGGCGGTCAGTTGATATCCTCATCCTTTTCACGAGGCCTTTTTGTTCCAGCCGATCTATAATTCCGGTTATTGTGCTGGAATTGACCATCATCATTTTGGCAATTTGTGATGGCGGTAACGGCCCATCTTCAAAAAGTGTGACAAGGCAGTTAAGCTGGGCTGAACTTATATTATATACCTTGTTTAATTCTTTCGTATACAGTTCCCCGGCCTGCATAAGCCTGCGAATGGAATATATTATATCTTTTTTATATTTTGAATGGAAATCCAGAGGTGCTGCCTGAGGTTTGTTTTTGTTGGATTTTGCCATAATCTTACCCCTGATTAGAACATGATGGTGATTTGATTACAGGCATAATAAAAAACATTTTGTTTTTCGTCAAATATTTAGCTGATACCCATCTATAATTTATTTTTCAGGGCCATAAATATTATCAATGGCTTTATCAATGGCTTCATTGGAGTCAACCCACTTTTTAAAATTTTCTTTGGACATATTTTTTGCAATTTTTTCCAGTTCTTTTACAAGTTCCTGTTCAATGGTTTTCTGAAATTTTTGAGCCTGTTTTGCTACGGTTATTAAAACTCGTCGCCTGTTATCAGGGTCCTGCTTTCTTTCAAGAACTCCTTTTACTACCAGTCTTTCAACCAGAGTTGAAGCAGATGATTTTGAAATCATCAGGGTTTTTGAAACATCTGATAAAGTGCAGGGACTGATTCTGCTTATTTTAAATACAGCCTGGGTCTGGGTGTTTGTCAGCTCTCCAAAAGGATCTTTCATACTGGGACGTTTCCCGATGCGCTGGAATTTTAAAAATAGAATACCATCAAGTTTTTCCATCACTCTTATAATATCTTTAATCTCATTGTTCATCATATTACCTTTAAACAGAGTGTTATGTTTTTTTTAGCTGTAGAAAATAAAAATGTAATGTTCGCCTTCTATCTATAACGTCCGTTAGTCAGGAACTGGATGTTAACGGAGAGGTGTGATATTTGGAGAATAGGCTGATAGCCGTTAGGTGTCAAGACAATTGTAGCTGTTGTGCATTCTATTCTTGCTTGTTGAGTATTTTTTAATGTTCTTTCATCAGAATTTGTAATTGACAGGTAAATAAAAGTAAGTTATCACTACTGTTCGTAATTGAAACTGTTCTGAATATAAATAAAGACATCATATATTAAATTATTTCTATCAAACAGCCATTTTAAAAAAGGAGGAATATTCATGCGAATTAAAGTTTTGTCCTTTATCTTTATTACAATTCTGCTTACTTCTATTGTCGGCGCCCAGGGGAATAATCCCTGCAACCGTGCCTGTCTTGAAAATTATATAGACATGTATATGGATGCAATGCTCGACAACAATCCGGGTCTTGATCTATTTTCAAGGGACTGCAAGTTCACTGAGAATGGTGTAAGACTGCCCCTTGGAAACGAGGGACTATGGGTTAGCATGTCCGCAAAAGGAAATTACAGGTTTTATATCCCTGATGTGGAAACACAGCAGATTGCTTTTTTAGGGACTGCCCATGAAGGTGGCGGTAACGGGCAGGGAAATGGTGATATTGTGGCTGTTGCGATCCGACTTAAGATAGTGAATAAACTGATTACCGAAGCGGAGCAAATTGTTGTACGGCCAGCCAGCGACACCATGGGCATGACCGGTAACATCTCTACCGGCGAGCATATAGAGAAACTTGGCGCTCCGCATAAAATATTCATGGAAGCTATTCCGGTTAAAGAACGGGCCTCCAGGGAAGAGCTGGTCAAGACTGCAAACTATTACTTTTCAGGCCTGCAGAAGAATGATCATGGCAAGGGCTATTATCCGTTTACGGACGACTGTCATCGTGTTGAGAACGGTATGCCTGCCACCAATGTCCCTGTTCCTGAGGGACAGGAACGGCCCGACCCAAAGACTGCTGACATGTATTCATCACACTGGGGATGCAAAGAGCAGTTTGAGTCAGGGACCATGGGGTTTATAACGAGAGTCCGGGACCGCAGATTCTTAGCTGTAGACCGGGAACGAGGGATCGCATTTGCCTTTGGTTTTTTTGATCATGATTCTATTAACTGGACATGGCAGCTTGCAGAGCTCTTTAAAATTGAAAAAGGAAATATCCGACGTATTGAAGCGATCTTTCACAGGTGCCCATATGGAATGAATTCCGGATGGAGCACATATGAACAGGGGATGTCTGATAAAATACAGAGTATTAGATAGTGCCCATCCAGAAACGGCCCTTTTGAACAATCTCTGCGTCACACTCAGATTGTAATCCTCGAAATACCCCAATGTATTCCTGTGGTTACAATCTTCGTGTTCCTTGACCTTGTCCAAAAAATCTCGTTTCTGGATGGACACTAGATAGTTATCATTCAGGAGGAAATTTAAATGAAAAAAATTGGCTTAGCTTTAGTTACATTTCTTTTAATGTCTACTGCTTCCTTTGCATATGAATACAAGACATGCGATCGGGAGTGTCTGGTAAACATCATGAGGGACTACCTTTCAGCTTTGGTTGCTCAT
>JASFHE010000480.1:0-5434 GCA_050123415.1 Desulfobacteraceae bacterium
ATGTTATTTTACAAATGGAATACCGCCATACTCAAAGGCAAAAAGCTATAGACTCTCACACACGTCGAAATAAATTATCGATCCACTTAGAATAAGCTATGTGGTAAAGTTACGAAGTCAAATTAGTCGATGGAATTTTCACGAATATAAAATTAAGGAAAAGGAGTATGTCATGTCTGATTTAACCTTCAGAAAAATTGAACAGAGCATTGAAGATAGAAAAAGTTTACACTTTGAATTTCTCAAAAATGTCAAAACATACAAACCTTTTCTTGAATTAGAAGAAAAAGCTTTTAGAGATGGGGCATTAAATTAAAAAACAAAAGAACTAATGGCATTATCTATTTCAATAGTAACCAAATGTGAACCGTGCATGGAATGGCATCTTGAACAGGCTATGCAGGCTGGAGCTACAGATGAAGAAATTTATGAAACTATTGATGTAGCAATTGAAATGGGTGGAGGTCCGGCAGGTGCATATGCCCGTTTTGTTCTTAAGGCATTGGAATACTTCAAGGAAAAAAACAAATAAACGATTGATGTTGTAGTACCATTATGATACCATTCTGCTATGCCGCCAAAAATAAAAGATCTTATAAATAAATTAAAAACTGCCGGTTTTATAAACAGAGGTGGGAAAGGCAGTCATCGGAATTATAAACATCCTGATGGTATTAACATCACAATAAGTGGCAAGCTTAGTAGTGATGCACAATCCTATCAGGAAAAAGATGTTAAAAAGGCATTAGAAAGGATCAAAAAATGAAAAAAAGTGATCGGTACCTTAAAATTGTTGAATGGTCTGATGAAGATAATTGCTATATAGGACGGGCACCAGGATTAATGTTAGGTGGTGTTCACGGTGATGATGAAGCAAAAGTATATAAACAATTGTGCGAGGCAGTAGAGGAATGGATTGAGATATATGAAAATGATGGTGATCCATTACCTCCTGCGACAGCAAAAAAAGATTATTCAGGAAAATTTAACTTAAGGGTTGGCAAAGAATTGCATGAGCAGATAGCTATCATTGCACTCAAAAGAGGAGAAAGCCTTAATAAATTCTGCGTTGACACCATTAAAAAAGAAATCGGACTTTAAGACTATCAAATCATTTAACACAACAGGTTATGGTCATAATGTCGATAGTTCCGCCTGTCCCGCCATAGCCTTGTGCGAAGGCGGATCAGCTAAGTCTATATTTTAAAAGTCTTTTGCTGAAAGCTGAACGCTGAGTGCTGACAGCTACCGAATAATAACTTAAGTTTTTGGATTGGCACAAGGCTAAATTAGTAGATTCAAAATGGCGCTAGGGAAAATAGATAAGGATACTATGCCGGAAGATGTTGCAAAAGCAGTAGAAAAAGTCACCCAAATCGCAGTAGCACAATTGGTTAAAAAAGGTCTGACGGGACTCTATCTGGGCGGTTCAGCCCTGTCACCGGACTTTCTTCCCTGGAGCGATATTGATCTGTACGGGATCGTGGAGGACATTTTTGATCTGGATACAGAACAGGCCATGACACAAAAGCTGCGAGATGCGGCCGATAATGTTACCAAAATTCCCCTGAGTTTCCACGGGATAGCCATGTCCGAACTCAATGGCGGCCCCCAGAAAGGCACGATCACAAGCAGGATTCCTCTCTCTGTTCTTATCAGGCGACTCCCCTTCTTCCCCCTCCTCTGGGGTCTGAAGGTTGACTTTGGAAACCTTCCCGTAAAACCATGCGGACCCCGGGGTGAAGCCATGTATATGATCCCGCGTATCCGGCGGGATATTAAATGGATCAGGGACGGGAAATTCATACCGCGTGAATTACCCAAACAGGCCATGCATCTTGCACGCATTGAGGCAGAGGCGGAACACATGGCAGGATATCTGTTCCGGTTTAACGATGTTCTGACGCATTTCGCTGACACGCCTGATCATATTGTTCATTCTGCCATTGCATTACGTAAAACGGAAAATCTGACACGGGAGATGGTAATAGAGTTCTGTGATACAGTGGAGGAATACCTGGCGTATATTGAGCCGAAAGTTGACACCTGGTCATAGTATGAATGGCTGTTGAATAAAATTATCAAAATACAGGAGGGTAGAATATTATTTGGAATATCTCTTGAAATAATAGTGGCACTATATTCGCTGTTGATGGTATATAAAAAAATACTGGATAATTCGGGAGGGAACACCATGCCAATCACGCTGAACACCGTACCTGAGAACAACCTGATCATTTTTACACATACCGGTGAGACTTCGGATAATGAATTCCTTGATTTTTATTTGCGAATTTTTCAGGCCGACACCTTTGATCCAACTAAAAAAGTATTGATAGACCTGCGTGAAACAGACAGCAGACCAAGGAATCCGGATACCCTCCGTCAATTCGCAGGTTTTGTTTCGGAATATTTCAATAATTCCGCCGTACCTCC
Source organism: Desulfobacteraceae bacterium (assembly GCA_050123415.1). GTDB lineage: Bacteria > Desulfobacterota > DSM-4660 > Desulfatiglandales > HGW-15 > JAAZBV01. The sequence goes on from JASFHE010000480.1 coordinate 2,437, forward strand.
AAAAGTCGCCATAGTTGCTCCAAAGGCCCTTACCTTCGGACTCGCCAGGATGTACCAGGCATATACCGATACTGTCCCCTGGGACCTGGTGGTGTTTCGGGCCATTGATGCCGCGCTTGCATGGCTTAAGGTGCCTGAGGATATAATCGGAGGAAAACCATGAAAACGCTGTTCATTTTCTTTTCGCTAATCCTAATGGTTTCACTGGGAAAGGCAACTGTACATTCTTCCGGGAAAAGACCTGAAGGATTTCCAGCCCCGGATAAACTGTGCGCCCTGACCTTTGATGACGGACCAAGCGCAGACCCTGAATTAACTCCGCTGGTCCTGGATAAACTTAAAACATATGGAATTAAGGCGACATTTTTTCTGGTTGGAGAGAACATCAATGGTTCTACAAAGGGTGTTATTGAGCGTATTGTCGCAGACGGCCATGAGATCGGGAACCATTCATGGACATATGATGACATGGCTGAAATGAGCGCTGACAAAGTAAAAAAATCTGTAGGAGATGCCTCTAAAGCCATACGGAAATATGCCGGAGTAACCCCGGTGTTTTTTCGCGCCCCGAACCTTTCAGCAAGCAGCGCCATGTTCCGTTCTATTGATATGCCCTTTGCTAGCGGTGTTGTTGCCGGTGACTGGCCGGGAGGCGGTGGAGATACTGTTGAGCATATTATGGAAAAACTTGAGGACGGGATAAAGGACGGTGTAATAATCCTGCTTCATGATGTTCAACCCAAACCTCATCCAACACCCATGACACTTGATACACTAATCCCGAAACTCAAGAAAGAGGGATATGAGTTTGTGACATTGAGTGAACTCTTTAAAAGGAAAGGGGTTGTACCTGATCCAAAAATCGAAGACATGTACGTGTATGTCGAATAACCGGAGAAATGAAAATGAGTGAAACAAGACAGAAAATAGCATTATTCATAGACGCGGATAATGCACCCGCAAACAAGTTTGAAGATGTTTTAAGTGAAGTTGCCAAATATGGTGTGGTAACGATAAGAAAGGCATATGGAAACTGGAAATCACCCACACTAAAACCCTGGGAAGATATCCTGCATGAATATGCAATTCAGCCAATACAGCAATTTGACATCATCAAGGGCAAAAATGCATCGGATATAGCCCTTGTTATTGATGCAATGGATGTTATGTACACCAGGGATATCGATGTAATGGGTTTTGTATCATCGGACTGTGATTTTACACCCCTGGTCACTCGCGCCCTGGCTGAAGGTAAAGTTGTCCTGGGCTTCGGCGAGCGGAAAACACCTTCGCCATTTGTGGATGCGTGTTCAAAATTTCTTTTTCTTGATGAAGAATCCAGACAGAATGGAGAGTCTGAAACAAAGCCCAAAAATCTAAAATCCGATACAAAACTTATTAACCTGCTGCGCCAGGCTGTTGAAGCAACCGAGGACGACAACGGCTGGGCAGGGCTTGGCCCGGTCGGAGCTCATATTTCCAATAAAACATCATTTGACAGCAGGAATTACGGCTTTAAAAAGTTAAGCAGCCTTTTTAAGGCAATTGACCTGTTTGAGATCAAAAGAGATGCGGATAATTCTTACATTGTCAGGGATTCACGAAAGAAGAAATCGAATTAGTGTCTATCAATTAATTATTTATAGATAGAGCTTTCAGCCGTCAGCGATCAGCTAAACCTGAAACCTTATACTGAAAAGTAAATATTTGAAAACAAATGTAGTGTTGACTATGTACTGCCTCAATATGTCATTTCGACCAACGGGAGAAATCTCAAAAATTCATTTAAAAAGCCAGATCTCTCCTTTCAGTCGAGATGACAGTCGCTACATGAAAAAATAATACAGGGAGAATATAAAGAGCAATGTTTATCATTTTCGGATGGGACAAGACAATAAAGCCTGTCGAATCGGTCCTTAAAACAGAATGTTTTAACTGTAAAAATCTCTCAGGGTGGAGTATCTGGAAAGAGACAGAATGGATCTCACTGTTCTTTATAAAACTGATCCCGTTTAAAAACAGATACTATCTTGTCTGCAACATATGTAACGACGCTATCAGTCTTTCAGGTTCCATGGCAAATGAGATATTAAACCCCAGTAAACGTACGACAGAGCTTCATGATTTACTGGTAAAAAGCATTGAAGAGCACCAGTTTCAGGGGATGACAGGAACCCAGATTGAATACTGGAAATCTAAATTTGCAGACAAATTTAAGGCATAGCATGGGATCATTCTTGTTCAAAAACAAATGGATGCCTGTCTGCACGGGCATGACGGCTTAATAGATTATTTTATTAAAGCTTAAATATTTGCAATTATTTTATTTTGGACACAAATAACATGGGATACAAAATGAAGATCGATAGCCAATGGCAAACACAGGAACTTACCGATAAATTTCTCAATGATGTCCAGCGGAAGAAAGAAAGGACTTGGATTTAAATGAATACTGATGAACTTATTAAATTGATTGAAAAATCACGCTGCATCCTGGGCGAAGGAGCAGTTATTGAACGGCTCAGGCGTGACAGCAGTATTGAGCTTGATCCTTATATTGTAAATTCTGCATTTATTTATGATGAGTATAAAAGGGCTGCCCTTGAAAAAATCTATCGTGAATACCTGGACATAGGCCGCGAATATAACCTGCCTCTTATTCTCTCCACTCCAACATGGCGCGCCGGCCAAAGCCGCATAAAAGATGCAGGATATGAAGAATATGATGTTAATGCTGACAATTACAGTTTCCTTGATGACCTGCGTAAAAGTTACGGGGAATATGGCAAAAAAATCATTATATGCGGTCTTATGAGCTGCAAAGGGGACACCTATGCTCCTGAAGCTGGGTTGAGTTTTGATGAAGCCCGTGAATTTCACCGGTGGCAGGCTAATAAACTGGCAGATGCAAATGTTGATTTTACTCTTGCAGCTACTCTCCCTGCACTTGATGAGGCAAAAGGTCTTGCATTTGCCCTTGCAGGTACGGGCAGACCAT
>JASFHE010000481.1:0-5433 GCA_050123415.1 Desulfobacteraceae bacterium
AAACAGTGTTCCCGACGCCACTCTGACAGAGCTTGGAAGATCCCGAGAAAAGGGATTTTGTTGCGGGGCCGGCGGAGGCGGGATGTGGCTGCATGAGAATCTCGGTAAAAGACTTAATGTCATAAGATCCGAAGAGATTGCAGAAAAGAATGTTGATGTTGTATGTACCGCGTGCCCATATTGCCAGACAATGATCAGCGACGGCATAAATGGGCTGGAACTTGATAAACCTCCTGAGGTTCTGGATATAATTGAGATTGTTGAGAGAGCGTTGAGGTAAAAGAAAGGTGCAAGGCTCAAGGGACAGGGTGCAAGGAAATACGAAAAGCATTTATCCCTTGTACCTTGAGCCGGATCAATTAGCCTGGGATTTTTGAATTTCCACGGAGATCAATATGAGAATTATAGTCTGTGTTAAGCAAGTACAATTCACGTACGCCAGGACAGGGCGTGATCCTGATAAAAACTATATCGCTCCTGAAGACAATATATTTCGCATCAATCCATGGGACGAAGCAGCCCTTGATATCGCCCTTAAAATAAAGAAAATGGATAATTCAGTAGAAGTAATCGTTCTTTCGCTTGGTCCGCTCATAGCAGAAAAGGAACTCAGAAGATGTATTGCTGTTGGTGCGGATTCTATATACAGGATTGATACAGAAACGGAATATGATTCGTGGGCCAAGTCTGTTCTGCTCGCCCGGGGGATAAAGGAATTAAACGCAGACCTTGTTTTTTGCGGTAAAGAATCTGTTGATAAACAGAACGGTCAGGTTGGGGCCTTTATTGCTCATCATATGGGACTCCCCTTTGTTTCGGATGTTACACAGGTAGAGATGGGTTTGAAACAGGCAGGTTTAATCCGCCGTCGTCCCGAAGCAGTCATCGGGACTATGGCGGAACAGGAACCTGTCTCTACAGAGGTAGGATCGAATGAGAATAAGGCTATGATAAAGGCTGTGAGAAATGCCGGAAAAGGAATCAGGGAAGAAATAGAGTGTTCCTTGCCGGCTGTTTTCAGTGTGTCCAGAGAAAGTATTGAGGAACGGCTTCCGGGTTATGAGCAAAAACAAAAGGCATTGACTTCTCCTTTTAAGATACTGGATATTGATTTGCATATGACAAAAGGAAATCTTATTAATGATGGATTATTCCCTTCAAGGCCAAGGCCTAAAAGGGTCATTACTCCTGACAGCAGTATGCCCGCATTTGACAGGATCAATCAGTTGCTTTCCGGCAGCAATGTAGAGAAGAAGGGCGCAATGCTGACCGGTGATCCGGAATCCCAGGTGGAGGGAATTATCTCCTACTTAAAAGAAAACGGCTTTTTAACAACAAAAGATTCATCCAGTGACAAAAAGGCCTGAGGCCATGAAACCTGATACAAAGATCCTCAAGGAAAAGATCGTAAAGGCCGGTCTTCAAATACCAAAGATCCTTACCCTAATGATTACCGGGGCATGCAACCTGAGTTGCCCCCACTGCCTTCTGAACTGCAAAAACCTTTATGCTGTCCCTGTAAAAAAAGAAATCATATTTAGTCTCATTAATGAATTTTCAGACCTCGGCGGAACTTCTCTTCTTATTACCGGCGGTGAACCGTTATCTCATCCTGACTGCTTTGAAATACTTGATCATGCATGTAATTTAGCTTCTGTTTCGGAAATAATTCTCCAGACCAATGGCGCAATGGTTAGCGGAAAGGATGTTGAAAAAATAAAGTCATTAAACTTCGAAAAACTTAATATCCAGGTAAGTCTCGACGGTGCAACACCTGAAATAAACGATATGATAAGAGGGAAAGGCAGCTTTGAAGCATCTATAAAGGGGATTAAGCTTTTTGTTGATGCAGGAATGGGAAAGAGAATGAAAATGGCCTTTACGGAGATGAAACATAATTACGATGAAATCCCCCGGATGCTTAAGCTGGCAAATAAGCTTGGTGTTGATCAGTTAACAGCCGGTACAATAGTTAAAGGCGGCAGGGCAAAAAATGCGGATTGGATTGAGCTGCCTGATAAATCTCAGATTAGAAACCTGGTTGAGTTGTATGAGTCTGATCCGGAATTCCGGGCGTTGTATGATAAGCTCGGGAATGTCTCCGCTATTGAATGGTACAGGGGAAGAAATATCCCGTCCGATCATGTGTGTAACTGTATAAGCACACCATTTATAGACGCTGCCGGCAGAATGTTCCCGTGTGTGATGTATCTTAATGATGATCTTGCAGTGGATAATATACATGAAGAAGGGATGAAGAAGGGTATTTTAAAAGGACTTGAGAAATGGTCCCGCCTTTCTGTGCTCGATAAAGAACGGAGTGAAACATTAGACAAATGTCAGGATTGTGCTGGCAGAGCCCATTGCAGGGGAGGATGCATTGGAAGGGCGCAGGCGGTTGATGGAGATCCGATGTCGGTTGAGGACAGGTGTGAGTTGAGGAGAGAAGTCTATTATTGGGAAAGATAAGCCGGTTATTATTGAAAATGCATAATTACAGTAAAAATATCGAACCTGAAAACGATCTTTCATACAGACTCGCCAAAGGTGTTATCTTTGCGCAAAAAGGATCTACCCTCTATCTGATACGAAAAAATCCCCTCGCGACTATTACCTTAAACTCAATATGGAAACCTGTCCTTGATTTAATGAGCCAGGGTGAATTCATCAAATTCACTGAGATATATACCTATGTAAATACTGATCCGGACAAAACGGAAAAATATCTTAACAGCCTTGTACGAAAAGGCTTCATGGAGAGCTGGGGATACAGGAGTCTTTCCGACTATCCCTTTGTAACCATTATTATTCCCGTTCGAAACAGGCCTGATGAAATATCCCGATGCCTTGCATCACTCTCAGAACTTGATTATCCCTCTGATAAAAAAGAAATAATTGTGGTTGATGACGCATCCAGAGACAATACAGCAGATGTAGTATCCGGATTTCCAGTCAGGCTCATAAAAAATTCCAGCAGGATGCATGCCTCCCATTCCAGGAATCTGGCAGCAAAAGAGGCTAAGGGTGATATCCTTGCCTTTATCGATTCTGACTGCACGGCAGATCGCCTGTGGCTGAAGGGGCTTGTTCCTGCCTTTAATGATGAAATAAACGGCGTGGCTGGCGGAAAGGTTGATTCATGGTTTGATAAAAAGGCCCTGGACAAATATGAAAAAATATCATCTTCTCTCAATATGGGGCCCCGTTCAAAGAGTTCAAAGGAAGAAGGCAGTTTCTTTTATCTTCCGACCTGCAATCTCCTCGTCAAAAAAGAGATATTTTTAAAACTTGACGGATTCAAGGCTGACATGACAGTAGGAGAAGATGTCGATTTCTGCTGGAGGCTCAAGAACATGGGATACGAGATAGAATACCTGCCAACGGGCATTGTCTTTCATAAGCACAGAAATAAAACCACAGCATTTTTCAAGCGAAGATTTCAGTATGGAACATCAGAGCCCTTTCTCCGGGAAAAACACCCTGACAGGATCAAACAGATGTATTACATGCCTCTGACCATGCTGCTTTGGCTAATAGTGCTTATAGCTTTATTAACAGGCTGTTATTTTCTGCTCGGTTTGTGCGGTATTATTCTTGTTATTGATACCCATGCCAAATGGAAACAGGCCAAAGAAAAGGAACTTCCCATAAAATACAGCCAGGTTCTATCTGCCGTTCTCAGGGGATATTTTGTGTCCATATATTACTGGTGCGCCTTTTTTTCAAGATACTACCTTGTTATGGCTTTTATTTTTTTCCCGGTGTTTCCCATTATCTGTCTGATTTTATTCATCAATCATATTATTGTGTCCCTTTGTGAGTTTTTCCTTAAAAAGGCTCCGTCGAATATCTTTTCCTTTGTTTACTTTTTCAGTATAGACCAATTGGCTTATCAGATAGGAGTCTGGTACGGGTGTTTCAGATATCTGACTTTTAATCCGGTAAATCCTAAAATATCCAGGTGGATATCATGACCGATGTATCCATGTCTAAAACAGCCGTTAAACTTTTTTATAACGGATTACGCTACCGTTGTAAGAAACTGACCGGCAGGCCGGTAAAGCCTCAGGCTCTAAGTCTCGAAATAACCCATAAATGCATCGCAAAGTGTATCATGTGTAATATCTGGAGGATCCCCGGTGACGAACCGGAACTCACAACAGATGACTGGCTGAAGTTATTGTCCGATGATTTTTTTTCAGATGTAAGAGAATTGGATATTACAGGAGGAGAGCCTTTTCTGCTTGATGATATTGATTATCTGTTTTCGGGAATCTCCATGTTGAAGCGCGCCAATCTAAAAAAACTTCAATCAGTCGCAGTTACAACGAACGGTTTTTTAACCGACAGGGTGCTTTCGAAAACTGAGATAATACTCAAACAGTTTAAAAAAACCGGGATTGATCTGGTCGTGGTATGCGCTGTGGATGCCACAGGGGACATACATGAGAAGATTAGAAATGTTAAAGATGCATGGCAAAAGGTAAATAAAACCATAAACGGTCTATTACAACTTCGGCATATGTATCCTAACCTTATTGCAGGTGTTAAAACAACTATATTGCCGATAAATATAGATGAACTTGAAAATATTTCTCAGTATGCAGACGAAAGGGATTTGTTCACCATAATGTCTCCCCGCATTATTACAGGCGGCAGGTATCTCAACCTGAAGAAAGAAAAGGACCTGGCCTTCTCAAAGGAAGACATTGAAAAGATGATCAGGTTTTTTAAAGGAAGCCGTTTTAAATGGAGTTTCCATGCTGACACCCTTTCCGAATATCTTGAAACCGGGTGTATCAAGAAACCCTGTTCATGCGGATATAATTATTTTTTCACAAGGAGCAGCGGTGAGGTTTTTTTATGTCCGCTGATAAATAAAGGTATCGGCAATGTAAAAAATGAATCTATAATATCTCTTTTTTCATCAAAAAAGGCACGATCATTTCGGAAAAAAATCGGTGAATTCCCGGAATGCAGGATATGCACAGAGCCTGGTCTTGAACGTTATGCTCTGCCCTATGAAGGATTTACTTATCTGGGCACGTTTTTAAAATATGAAGCAAGTGAGTTCCTTGAACTGCACAAACATCTTGGTTTGGATAAATATATTTAATCAAAATCCTGTTTTTCCTGTCATACCAGAATGTTAACATTCTTTACATTTTTGATCATGAAAAAATAGGAATTTGCCCTGATTTATTTTAATACTAAAATTATAAGCTTAAAATAATTCTTTTGTTAATATAAGCATTTATCTTCGTTCTCGTAACTTATTTGGGGGTGATAGCGCCGGATATTAATCTTCCTGATGTGGATGGTGTGAACGCTTTGCTCGGCTCGACATTCGCAAGTACCGCGGGGCAGGAATTCTATTTTGATAACATCGGTAATGTCTTTATCGGTATCAATATTAAGCGCTATCATGTATGG
>JASFHE010000482.1:0-5432 GCA_050123415.1 Desulfobacteraceae bacterium
ATAGACCCGGAGATTATTTTCCCGGGAGATTCCAGCCTGACAAGTGTCCGTGCAAAAACGCTCTTACCGCTTCCTGATTCACCGACAATGCCAAGGGTTTCGCCCCGGTTAAGCGAAAGACTCAGGCCGGAGATGATCCTTGAATCGGATTTCTTACCCGGAAAATCAACAACAAGATCCTTGACATTAAGAATCGGTTTTAATGTTGTAGCTCCCTGATGCATTTCTTACAAACCTTAGTTTACTTATGATACAGGTCAGGTGTTAAAAGATATTTTTCAGCAGGATGAATGCGGAAGCCCCCCACATGATCATAGACCGCTGATATCATGGTTTTATAGAACAGTACAATCACAGGACTTTCATTATAAATGATTTCCTGTATCCGGTCATAAATAATTTTACGTTCCGCAGGATCAAATGTTGTTTTGCCTTTTTCAGTCAGTTCATCCAGTTCCTTATTTTTGAATCCCATAAAGTTTGATCCGGCATTACTCTTAAATACATTGGAAATAAAATAATCAGGATCACCTTCCGGCGCGCTGTTCCACATCTGTAGATTTAGGTTAACATTTCCTCTCCTCATTGCCTGATTTATGGGCGAGCCGGTTTTGGTCACCTTCAGGTTTGTCTGTATCCCCACCCTGTTTAACTGCGCCTGTATCAGCTCAAGGACAGGTTTCAAGGAGGCACGGCCTTCATAGGTCCACATGTTCAGAACAAGAGGCTTTCCGTCAATTTCCAGAATTCCGTCTTTGTTGCTGTCCACGGCGCCTGCTTCCTTAAGGAGTGATTTTGCCATATCCTGATCATAGGGATAGGGCTGTAAATCCCGGTTACACCATGGAAGGGTTTCGGGAAAAATCGATGCCCCTGCATGGCCTCCAACTCCTGCAAGTATCGTATCTATAAGCTCCTGCCTGTTGATGGCGTAGTTAAGGGCCATACGCATTTTCAGGTCCTTTAAAGGGCCGTCAGCTACCCTGGTAAACAGGAAGCAAAGACGATTGGTGGGTTTACTGTGAATTTGAATATCTTTACGGGATGAAAGGCGTTTTACATCATTTTCAGGAAAGTTTGTTGCAATGTCCAGTTGCCCGGCCTCAAAGGCCAGCATACGTGTGGCGGGATTGCTTATAATGTTCAGTTGTACCCTGGAAAGCTTTGCCCTGCTGCCCCAGTAATCGTCAAATCGTGATACTGTCATCTTTTCCTTTGGGATTACTTTTTCCAGTACAAAGGGGCCTGTGCCAAATACATTTTTCCTGCTGCTTCCTGTACTGATGATTGCCGTTCCCGGCGATGTCAGATAATACAAAAAAGCGGCGTTTGGCCTGTTTGTTTCAAATATAAGGGTCCTGCTGTCTTTGATCTTAATGGTCCTGATATCCAGCATTTTCTGTGTACGGATATTGAAAGCGCTGCTCCCTTTATCGATGATCCTTTCAATGCACCATTTAACCGCCGCAGTGTTTACCGGCGTTTTGTCATGAAACAGTATCCCATCCTTTAGTCTGATCTCCCATATCAGGGGGCTGATATTTTTATATTCCGCCGCAAGCCATGGTTTCAGGTTCATTTCCGGATCAAGTACAAACAGTGTTTCTGTTACACCTGCTTCGCTTGTGTACCAGCCGTTGGAACCCAGGGCGGGATCAGGACCTTTTATGGATGGGCCAAAGGGTTTTGCAATGATAAGTTCATCGGATTGGGATGCGGAAATACCGGAAGATGCCGATGTTATAAACAGGAAAAAAATCAGTATAACGGCATATAAGAAGCGGTTATTTTTTTGCATGTGCAATAAAGAATGAAGGTTCATTTCCGTCCCATTTTATCTTCCCGTAGGGATAAAAGTCAAGACAGCATGTGTCATAGGATTGTATATGCCTGAAGCAGGCCGCATTTAAAAGAGAATTGATTTTTTCAAAGCTAATGCCTTCATATAATGGAAGCGATCTCTGAACACCTGCATAGCTCAAAAAGAATCTAAGAGAAACCAGGCTCCTGTTACTGAATATTCCTTTGAGTATCTTATAGGCCAGATGATGAATACGCTTCCATGTGGTATTCAGCCAGAAGCCGTCACATACAATCAATTTTCCATCGGGTTTTAACACCCTTCTCCATTCTTTCAGGGCCTTATCAGGGCGGGGCAGCGTCCAGAGCAGGTTGCGGGTAACTACTATATCAAAGCTGTTGTCTCCGAATTCAAGTTCTTCGGCATCACCCGTATGGAAATCAATATTGAGCATCTGGCTTTCAGCATATCTTTTTGCACTTGAGATCATCTTATCCGCAAGATCAATGCCCGTGACATTAAACCCGGACCGGGCGAGGTATACCGCCAGTTGACCTGTTCCCGTTCCAATATCCAGGGCGCGCAGGCCCGGGGCCTGTGAAGCCAGCTCTTTTATGATAGATTCCCATCTGTCTGCAATGGCAGAGGATTTATCAGAATCATGGCCGAAGCTGTTGCTCCTCCAGTTCCAGTAGTTTTTTATTGAAAATTTTACTGTGTCCATGCTGTGCCGTTTTAAAAATTTAGTGATGCGGTTACTGTCCGGTTTATCAACCTGACAGTAACTGCATCGTTGATTGTTAAAGGTCTCTTATCAGAGTATCTTTATCAAAAGGAAAAACTGGCCGTACCGAGGCAGGTCCTGCCAGGTGCAAGGTAGTATTCATAATACTCTTCATCAAATAGATTATCCACGGAAAGGGACAGTGTGACATGTTCCGCAGGTCTGTAACTCACCTTGGCATCCACTACATGATATTCATCATCCCCCTTGTATGATGTATCCGCGTATGGGGCATAATTATCATCATATCGGCTGTCACTGTACCTGTAGCTGATGCTCATATCCAGTTTCCGGCCAAAATAACCGATCCATATACTCCACATATCCGTTGGAGTTTCATCCAGTTCCCAGCCCAGCTTTGAAGCTGCCTGGGTTTTTGTGTATTCGGACCAAACGTGGGAGTAAAAAAGGCCTGCCTTCATATTGTATGGAAGCAGGGCCTCAATCGAGGTCTCAATTCCATCTGCCTCGGCATCTTCTGCGTTGACCCGCATTTTCTGGGTTACCTCTGTGCCGTCAGTAAGAGTGTATGTTGTTGTCTGATTGACAACCAGGTCTTCAAAATCATTCTCAAAATAGGTCGCCTTGACCCTGAGCCGTTTATCCATGAACTCCCATTCCGTGCCGATTTCCCAGGATTGATTGGTTGTAGGGCCAAGGTCGGGATTAGGATCGGCCATTGATATGGTTCCTCCTCCCTCCCAATAGTAACTTGCTGTTCGGTAATAGAGAGAGGGCGCCATAAATGATTTGCCGTAGGACGCCCGGATAACTCCGTTTTCCATGGGCCGGTAAACCAGGGACGCCTTTGGGCTGAACTGGCTGTCACTCATGTCCGGATATTTAATATTGTCGCCGTCTATATTTGCATAATCTGCGTCCTCTCCCCACCATTTGTCATAGCGGCCGCCGAGGTAGGCAGTCAGGTATTCGATGGGCGTGTATTCCAGTTGTGCAAAATATCCAAGGGTTAGATTTTCTCCTGATGTTCTTTCATAAATGGAAACAATGCTGTTTTCATTATATGGATCGGAAAGATTATTTGTAGTTACAGTGGCTTCCTCGCTTACACCCTGTATTCCCATGGTAATCAGGTAAGTATCATCAGGACCGTGATATGTTGCTGTAATATCTGCCTGAGTAAGAGAATTGTCTTCTACTTTATAACGGCTGTTGCCTATATAGTGGGTGGCACTTTCCTTGTCGTTATAGGCAAGGATAGCAGTGATATCCAGAAAATCCGGAATCGAATGAGTAAAATTAACTGTATGAATTGCAGATTCCTTTATCTTTCGGTCTGATGAAAACAGCAGGGGATTCAGAGAAATAGAATAGGTGTTGCCTTGATCCTGAACATAAACACTATCTTCATAGATAGTCGTCCCCGAGTCGTCACAAAGGTAACTTCTACCGTCTTTCCAGCCGTATTCAAATTCACTGATGTTGAGGCTGTACCACAGCCTTGTATCAGCACTGAAGTCATACCCTGTCTTCAAAAACATGGCATAATCTTCATACCAGTTTTTGCCCTGGTTACCGATCATATAGCGTTCTGATCCGGTCTGAGGATCAATATCCTTGATCCAGCCTGTTACTATCGGGGTATCAGGGTCAAGTTCCCCCGAAATGGGTGTGCTGAGAGACCTGTAGGAAGGGGTTGTTATATAACCGTCGGTAGTGCGTGATTTAAAACTGAAGGAGTAGAAAAATCCGTCATCACTGGTAAAAGGTCTGTCACCGATCCTGAAGCTGTAATACCGGGTGTCCCAGGTGCCATATGAGGCAGAGGCATCGATTTCAAGATCTCTTGGGATTTTTGTTGTGTAATTAATAACGCCGGTTAATGCCAGTGAACCATATAATGCTGAAAAAGGGCCCCTGACAACATCAATTCTTTCCACATCCTTCATTGGGATGGCTGCAGTATCAGAATAATAACCATAATCGTGCCAGTCCACACCATCCACCTGGATAAGAGCTCTTTGGCCGCGGATCAACGGGCGTGCCCAGTAATCGGCAAGCCCCCTATATTGCCTGGGCCAGATCCCTTCTGAAAGGGCAAGTGGCTTAAAGGGGTGTTCGGAATTAAATGCTTCTATTACAACTTCAGGAATTACAGAAACGCTTGCCGGAGAATCCAGCGGAGCCTTTGGGGTTTTAGTCGCTATAACCGTTATTGTTTCAAGCTGGAACGTTTCATTGTCCTGCTTCTCCATTCCCTCATTGCCTGAGTTTTTTGTTTCAGCCAAAACAGGTTGGGTAAATAACATGATTATTGCCACAATAAAAAAAAGTTTCGACTTTAACATCATCTCAAATCCTCCCTTTTGAAAAAAAAAGCCACGAAGTCGCTTTCCATAACAGAAATGCAGACCTTCGTGGCCAGATTTATTATAAATCACTGCCGGTATTTGCAGTGACTGCCTGTAATAGTATATTTTCTTTCGGTTTTACGATTTGAAGTTTATTTTCCGAATAAACCTGAAACAGCTTCTGCTGCCCATTTTCATCAGCACCTATTAACGTAACTGGCATTCATTGTCAATTACTTATATTTATCCTGACTGTTATGGCAATGGATATGGTCGCACCTGAGTATGGAAAATCATACATTAAAAGAGTATTTCAGGAGTTTGAAACAAAAAAGCGGATAACAGGCTGGAGATTTAAATATTCATTTATAGATGCTGTATCTACCGATACCTGGCCACAAAGGTAGAAAAAAGCATGTCAAAACTAACCTTATCCGCACCTTTCATTAATAGCCTCTGTTCCTTTTGTAATCCAAAGCCGTTTTCAGATAATAATCCTATAATATATTCAGGAGAATGTTTGAATATTGGCACA
>JASFHE010000483.1:0-5411 GCA_050123415.1 Desulfobacteraceae bacterium
CCAGGGATTTTGGAAACCGTCTTGAGGAACTTGTTGCTGCATTTAAAAAATCAGGTTTTTCAACAAGTTCGGCTGATAATGTGGATGAACTGATCTGGAGCAAGCTTATTGTCAATGTCGGAATAAACGCCCTTACAGCAATAACAGGCCTTAAAAACGGCAGGCTGCCGGAATATGAAGGCAGCCTGGCCATTATAAAGGAAGCGGTCACGGAAGCCGTGGCTGTTTCAAAGGCAAAAAATATAAACCTTGCCTTTGATAATCCTCTTGAAAAGGTTCTTGAGGTATGCAGAAACACTGCCGGAAACATTGCCTCAATGCTTCAGGATGTTATCAATAAAAGACCTACCGAGGTTGATTTTATTAACGGTGCGATCTGCAAACAAGGAGAAAAAGAGGGAATCCCCACACCCGTAAACCGGATACTTACCGATCTTGTGAAGACAATCCAGGAAAGTTACCATGAGAGGCAATAAATAGTATTTTGCTTTGACATAATCCAATTCTCATGTTAGTCGTTCTAACAAATTTGATCGTTTATAATGGAGGATAGAAATGTTCGAAATACTGAAACGCCAGGAAATGGCGGATGGAACAGTAGTTCTAAATGAAATAAGCGCACCTTTGATTGCTAAAAAAGCCAGACCCGGCCAGTTTGTTATTCTTAAGGCAAACGAAACCGGTGAACGTATCCCTCTTACAATGGCTGACAGTGACCCCAATAAAGGAACAATAACAATAATTTACCAGGTAGTCGGAAAATCAACATCCCTTTTTAAATCACTCCGGGTTGGAGATAAATACCAGGATATTATAGGTCCCCTGGGGAAACCTACCCATCTGGAAAAACTGGGTACAGTCGTATGTGTCGGAGGCGGAACCGGTGTTGCGGTAATGCATCCCATAACCAGGGCTTTGAAGGAGATAGGGAATCGTGTTATTGCCATAATAGGTGCAAGAAACAAGGATCTTTTGATCCTTGAAGATGAAATGAAGGAAGCATCAAATGAACTTAATGTGTGTACTGATGACGGTTCATACGGGCACCACGGCTTTGTTACGGACATACTCAAGGAAAAACTGGAAAAGGAAGATGTAAAACTTGTAGTAGGAATCGGCCCTGTTCCAATGATGAAGTTCGTGTGTAAAATAACCGAGGAGTATAAGGTCAAAACTATAGTAAGCCTCAATGCCATCATGGTAGACGGCACCGGGATGTGCGGGTGCTGCAGGGTGAGTGTGGGCGGCGAGACAAAATTTGCGTGTGTTGACGGGCCTGAATTTGACGGCAACAAGGTAGATTTTGATGAATTGACCCAGAGGCTACAGGCCTACGTCAGTGAAGAATCCCAGGCAACTGAAAAATATGCCTGCGAATGTAAAATTGCCAATGAATAATATCCATTGACATTTTCGTTATTTGTTAAAAACAGTGTTGTAAATAGTAGGAGTCACGGAGGATATTATGGTTGAGTCCAAAGAGAAAAAAGAAAAAATATCCCGGCAGCCCATGCCGGAACAGGAAGCCGAAGTCCGCAGAAGAAATTTCAAGGAAGTACCATTAGGCTATACCGAAGAAATGGCTTTAGCTGAGGCATCAAGATGTATTCAGTGTAAAAAACCTTCATGTGTCCAGGGATGCCCTGTATCTGTAGACATTCCCGGTTTCATAAAATTAATACAGGAAAATAAATTTACGGAATCCATTCGCCATATCTGGCAGAAGAACGCCCTTCCTGCCGTATGCGGAAGGGTATGTCCGCAGGAGATACAGTGTGAAGGATCATGTATCCTTGCCAAAAAAGGTGAGGCAGTCGCCATAGGTAATCTTGAACGTTTTGTGGCAGACCTTGAAAGAGAACACGGCAAGGGAGAGCTTCCGCCCAGGGAAGCCTCCACAGGCAAAAAGGTTGCGGTTGTAGGTTCAGGTCCGTCCGGCCTGACAGTCGCAGGAGACCTGCTCCTCAAGGGCCATGAAGTTACTATATTTGAGGCTTTTCATAAACCCGGCGGAGTGCTTGTATACGGCATACCCGAATTCAGGCTTCCAAAAGAGATAGTGTTCTCGGAAGTTAATTTTCTCGAAAGACTTGGTGCAAAACTGGAATGTAACACGGTAGTAGGCAGGACCGTTGATCTGGATGAACTGTTCGAGCAGGGCTATGACGCCATATATCTTGGTGTAGGTGCAGGACTTCCCAGATTTTTAGGCATTCCGGGTGAAAATCTTATAGGCATCTATTCGGCAAATGAATACCTTACAAGATCAAACCTCATGAAGGCATACATGTTCCCGGAATATGACACGCCCATAGTAAAAGGCAAAAACGTGGCCGTATTTGGCGCAGGCAACGTAGCCATGGATGCTGCAAGGACAGCAATGCGGCTTGGAGCGGAGACCGTTCGTATAGTTTACCGAAGGTCAAAGGAAGAAATGCCGGCAAGGGCTGCCGAAATTCATCATGCCGGAGAGGAAGGTATTGAGTTTTATCTCCTTACATCTCCCACAAGATTTATAGGCGATGAAAATGGACGTGTCACAGGCATGGAGTGCATAAAGATGGAACTGGGCGAACCTGACGAATCAGGCCGAAGAAGACCCGTAGCAGTAGAGGGCTCAAAGTTTCAGCTTGAATGTGATCTGGCAGTTATTGCCGTTGGCTCCGGGGCAAACCCCCTGCTTACACAGTCAACGGAAGATATTGCCCTCAATAAATGGGGATATATAGTAGCAGATGAAGAAACAGGCAAGACATCCAAAAGGGGTGTGTGGGCAGGCGGTGATATAGTCACTGGCGCTGCGACTGTTATCCTTGCCATGGGTGCAGGAAGAATGGCTTCGGATTCAATGCACAAGTATCTGACTCTGGGGTGGTAGAAAAGCAGAAGTCAGCGATCAGCGTTCAGCTTTCAGCAAAAAAATACTGTTTCTAATAGTTAAGTGTATATGAATTACGATCTAGCTCCAGTGTCATTCTCCTACTTGCTTGTCAGGACGAAATTTAGCGAAGACTGATAGAAGATCCCGACGCTGTTTTTGGGAACCGGGGAATCCAGCTACCCATACTGTCATTCCCCGACTTAATCGGGAAGTCCAGGTTTTTATGATTTTAAAAAATTTAGCTGAGTGCTGACAGCTGATAGCTGACAGCAGGGCTATTTGAATAAAATTTGGTTAGTCACTAACTTAGCAGTGTCTGGTGCTTTTAGGATCTGTACTGATTCAAAAACAGGCCCTTTTTATATGGAGAAATAAAATTCCTGTATTACTAAAAATAATAATCATCTTCGCAGGTATCCTGCTCCTGAACAGGTTCGGCATTCATCTGGCCATTTCACTCCTGGCAGGCTCAATATCACTCGGAATATGGATGGGATCAACCCCCGTGGAATTACTGACCTGCCTCTATAATAGCATGATCAACTACCAGACCCTGAGCCTTTCTCTTATCGTGTGGCTCATAATGGTTATGAGCGATATTATGGAAAAAAGCGGGCACATGAAAAGGCTGGTGGGAAGTTTTACGCGTCTTTCAAGAGACGCCCGGATGGTGGCAACTGTAATGTCAGCCCTTATCGGCCTTTTACCAATGCCCGGAGGAGCGCTCTTTTCCGCCCCCCTGGTGGATGAATCCCTCTCAAGGGTAAATGCGACACCTGAACAAAAAGCCTCTTTAAACTACTGGTTCAGGCACATATGGGAATACTGGTGGCCGCTCTATCCCGGAGTAATTCTTGCCATTGCTCTTCTTAATGTTGAGACATGGCGCTACATGTCCTTTGCAGTACCCATGACCCTGCTTTCCATCGGGGCAGGATACTTTTTTATAATAAAGCCAATGGATAAAACCGGTTCAAACGCCGGGAGCCGTGTTTCATGGCCCGGAGTAAAAGATTTTATCCATGAAATGATGCCGATCATAATCATCATTCTATCAATATTCCTCATAACCGGATTATCCAAAATCTTAACCATGGTTAAGGCAGGCACCAGCATACCCTCCCTTGTTCCGGTCATCATAGGTCTTGCGGGAGCCATAATATGGGTCTGCAATAAAAACAAAATAGCGCCGTCTGGATTGCTGAAAGCAACATTCGGCAAATCAAACCTTGCAATGATCCTTCTTATTATCTCCATAATGCTTTTCAAAGGAGTCATGACAGATTCGGGAGCTGTTGAATGTATAAGAGATGAGCTGATGACATATGGTATACCGCCAATGCTTCTCATCCTTATAATGCCTTTTTTTTCGGGCTTTATTTTAGGAATAGCAGTGGGTTTTGTAGGCGCATCCTTTCCGCTGATTATCCCGCTGTTTCCATCCCATGATCCATTTATGTATATAGCATATGCCGCGCTGGCATACACATTCGGATACATGGGGATGATGCTTTCACCCGTACATCTCTGCTTTCTTGTTACAAGGGATTATTTCAAGGCAGGAATAGGAGGCAGCTACAGTTATATTCTCAAGACATCAGTAACGGTTCTAGTTTCTGCAACTGTGCTGTTTTTAATCTCTAATTTTCTGCATGGTTTATTATAAAAATGAAGTATATTGGTGCCCATGTAAGTATAAGCGGGGGTGTAGAAAACGCCCCGGGGAACGCGGAAAAAATAGGGGCAAAGGCCTTTGCCATGTTTACTAAAAATCAGAGACAGTGGCAGGCAAAATCCCTGACCCATATAAACATCTCTCAATTCAAGGCACAATGCAGCAAAGGAGGTTTCGACCCTGCACATATCCTCCCACACGACAGTTATCTTATCAATCTCGGGCATCCCGAAGAAGAAGGCCTCCAAAAATCAAGAAAAGCATTTCTTGACGAAATGCAGCGCTGTGAACAACTGGGCCTTAAATACCTCAATTTTCACCCCGGAAGCCACCTGAATAAAATCGAACCTGAAAAATGCCTTGAAAGGATCGCGGAATCAATCAACATTGCCCTTAACCGGACAGCCAGTGTCACTGCTGTCCTGGAAAACACTGCCGGACAGGGAACCAATATGGGAAATCGATTTAAAGACCTGGCGTTTATAATTGCGAATGTACAGGATAAAACCCGCATAGGCATGTGCCTGGATACGGCCCATACCTATTCTGCCGGATATGATATTAAAACCGTCAAAGGATTTGAAAACACATTAAATAAGTTTGACAGTATAGTAGGAATAAAATACCTAAAGGCCCTTCATCTGAATGATTCTAAAAAAACATTTGGAAGCCGGGTAGACAGGCACGAAAGCATCGGAAAAGGCACCCTGGGGCTTGAACCATTCAAATTCATCATGAATGATCCACGCTTTGACAATATCCCCATGGTTCTAGAAACACCGGACCAAACCATATGGGAAAAGGAGATTAAACTCCTGTACAGCCTGATTGACTGAAAACCAGCAACCTTATTTT
>JASFHE010000484.1:0-5407 GCA_050123415.1 Desulfobacteraceae bacterium
TAAACATAATGATAGTTTCCTTTCTTTTAGAAAAAGTATTCTTTGTCAACTACCCACCAACCATTACCGACGAAAATCACGTAGTCAGTTTCAGCGAGAGTAGTGCCATCGACAAAATCACCTGGTTTCAGAGTGATATTCTCCAAAACCAGGTATCTTTTAAGTTTTAATCTTTCTGTTTTCATATACCGGCCAATAATGCGTTTCGCTGCATGGTGGTTATGGCTTCTCTCAGGTCCTCTGCCATACCAACCCATTGAGCTCTTTTGTTGATGTATGACATCTCGAACGTTGTTTGGACGTTCACGGATATGAAGGTCACTTGACGTGCGTTCATCAGGTGGATGTTGTTTGCCAACCATTTTATGTTTTCCACCACCTCGCGTCTTTTCTGGGATTTTGTCGGGTACGCGAATGAGTTGACGTGTTTGACGAACGCCTTCAACGTATTCATCTTACGCTTCGCCACGAAATGAACATCATTCCAATGCTCTGTCATGGATGCCGATATTCTTGCCTTTGACTCTTCAGAGTGCCTCTCTCCCTTGCCCATTTTGCCTCCTTGCTTTTTTGGTTAGTGATGAAGTATGCTCTTCATCTCATCTCCTGATATTTGTTCGAACGACACCTTGTTGAAAGCGTCAACTAATGCACCAGCTTTCGCAACAAGCGGTCTCAAATTAACAGCTTTCACCCGCCACCCCTTCATCAGCTGGCCAATTATCAGCTGAGAATCAACTCTGATGGTGAGCTGGATGTCGTTGGCACTGTACCCAACATGTTCGAACGATTCTTTTATTTCACTCAGCGCGGCGATAAGGGTCATGTATTCCGCCTCGTTGTTGGTTGTCCCGGCCGCGAATGAGAGTGGTTTCTGTTTGGTTCTTCCCTTGTCATGGCTAACTATATAAGAGCCGTAGCCAATGGAGTCAGGGTCGCCGTTCCTTATACTTCCACCATCGCATGTTATTGTGAGTTTTATCATGTTGTGTCGATTCCCCTCTCCAGTACTTTATGGCCATAACCCTCGTCTGGGTCGAACCTTATGTCCTTACGAGATGATGACTGATACTGGTTATGCACTTCTTCGACGCGCACTTCTTTTTCAGTATCAATCTGTTTTACCCATCTCCTTGATCTTGATATTAAGGCCTTTCTCCTTCTTGTGGCCATTTCCTTTCTCGTGCGCATTTTGCACCTCCAAGCTGTCCTGCAGCCCTTACAGGGCTACTTTATTGCGCTATATCAGCAGAATGGTTTGCCGAGTTTATCCAAATACCGAAACGCAATGGCTGTTTTAGCCGCGTCGTTTTCAAATACCACTTCTATATCAGGTGTGGAGTCCCTGGTAGTGTCATAGCTTATGTACACGTAAGCGCCATGGCGTTCTTCTTTGATAATCTTTCCGTGTTTGACGGCGTTCTGCCATGTGCCGACTTGCCTTTTTCTTTCATCAAGTAAAGCTCTCAATCTAATTTCATGATTAATGAGCTTCATGCTGCCACTAACGATTTGGTCGAAGACCGGCTGTGATTCGACAGCTGCCCTCTCTTCAAAGCCTTTTATGAGCTTGTCTATGGTGGCCATGTCCTCACCCATCTGTTGGAACAACGATACCAATTCTTCTCGCTGGGCATTGCTCAACTTTGCTGATGAAGCAACGCCTGCGAAAGCTAATAAGGTGATAAAGATTACGATACCTTTGATCGTCCCGCGTTTAAATAAATTCATGTAAGCTTCCTTTCTTACCTCCAGTTTCTTCTCTTGGAGGCCTTTAATGGGTCTATCTTCTTTCCGGCTTTCTTTTCCTCTGCTTTTAGGTGTGTTGCCACCGGACATTTGAACTCTGCTGCTGCCGGGATTTCCGTTACCGTTGCACCATGTGCCACCTTCTTTGTTGCAATCGTTCGTTCCCGCCACCAGTGATTCGGGTTTATATACACACTGCACTTTTCGGTCTCGATTCCGTCATTATTAAATACAAACACCTTGTCACAGCCTTTACATTTTTCGTGAATCGGGTATGAATCCTTATAGTCGTGCATAGCTCCTCCTTAATATTCTGGAAGTTGTCCTTCGGCTTCCAGATGTCTAAAAAGTAAGTTAGGGTCACCGTCTGTATTCATTGGTTCAAAGTCACTGGAATACCAATTCCACGTGTTTTCATTTACTTTTACATGTACGGTTCCGGCGGAATCGGCGCCAGTGTATCTGATGGTAACAACGTCCCCCATGAACGACATCATCTCACTGGCCCAGTGGCCTGGTTTCTTGTCAAAATATTTTATCCGCACCGGCATACCGGGTTTAAGTTGATGTCTTTCCATATTAATATTCCGGCAAGTCGCCGTTGGCCTCCAATATCAGGAAGTCTATGTTTGGATCTGTTCCAGGCACATACGGCTCAAAATCGCATGGCGTGAATTTCCAATGGTTCTCGCTTACAGTTATATAACCGTCGGTAGTTTCACGATGTATAGTGAACACTTTGCCTCTGAGGGCCATCATTTCTTCTGTCCAGTGACAAGGCGTGTACGCGTGATTCTTTACACGCCATTTTGTGCCTGGTACCAATCTCTTTTTCATGTGCTCAACAACTCCCTATAGTATCCACATTCGCTAAATTGTTCGGCGGGTCTATCACATCTTTATTGCCGATTAATACAGAGGTCTGTCCATTACTCATCAGCACCGTGGCTTTCCAGCCCATACACTCTCCCCATGAGGATAGTGCGTTGTATACTAATTCTGCTAGTTTATCCGGGCCGTAAGTTTTTATCAGCCTCGACTCAATTACATTCTCGTAAAAAATTGTGGTTGGTAGGTCTACAGGCATGCCACATGCTAATGCGGCTATAGCCAATTCCCGGCTCATTTCCTGCAGAGTGTGATCCTTTGTGTACTGAAGCATCAATAAGTTTTTTGTAGGTTTCACCAAGCACCCCCTCCCCATTTTAACTGTCTATCCCATGACGTATTTCCAGTTGAGCTTTAGGCTCATGGGCCATAACACTGTTGAGAATATAAACAGTGCAATCAGCCACAGGAACTGGCCCAGCGGCACTTCCGCTAGCACCAAATCACCGTGGTTTTCCTTGTACACAGTGTGTACAAATACCGACGACCACGCGATTCCAATTACGGCATATATAATGACAATTGTTCTGGTGATAAAAAATATTAACTCTAATTCCATACTCAATTTCTTCTTTCTATAACGGACAATCATCAATTGTGCAAGGCCACCTTCCTGGTTCTTTAGTACATGCACATTCTATTGCCGTACTAACGCGATGCTCACAATTTATCGACAGTGCATCGAAAGCCCCGGTCAGGAACCTGGCGTTGAAATCCGCCTCCTTTTTTAAGTTGACTATTGTTGAAATGTCGATTAAGTCATCAAGTTTGGCGTTAAGCAACTTAAGTCGGTTTTCGGTGATAATCTGGTCATTTATCAACTTTTCAACCAATTTCTCGACAGTTTTGTTAACATAACTACCGCGTGTGTGATGCCGGAAGTAGGATGTTATTGGATTTATCTTGACCAGCAGGCTTTCCAGCATAGCTTTGTACATAATCAGTTTGGAGTGCATTGCTCTTCCTCCTGAACCTTTAAGAAGATACGAGGCCCAACATTCTTGAGTCTTTCGTCGGGCTTTTCCCCTATGTAGTTCGGCAGGAATGGGATAACGGCTGCCCCGACCTGCATTTGATGGATTAAACGACGCTCGAATTGTTTTGCAAGCTCGTAGTCTTGGAATGGTTGGTAAAAGTATATGATATCATAATTTCCATAACCATTGAACTTCAACGCATTTCCTTTAATAACTTTGTATATACTTTCTTTACCTCGCTTTACGCCAAGGAGTCTCTTAGCAGCTCTAACGTTGCTTACGTTATGCTCCAAGCCATGTATTTCATTAGCAAGGCTGGTGGCCTTAGCAAGAAGCATGATATTGCCGAAACCGCAGCCGACATCAAGAAACCTCAGCGAATTCTTACTTCTTGTCCATAAAGTCTCTCTGCATAGTATATACGTGGCTTTAAGAAAGCACTGTACTACATCGGGAGCGTGGTTAGGAATAAATTTGTAAGAGCCTCTTACATGCTCACCCCTTTCGTCCTCAATAGGTACTAGACTGTCTTGTATCCGAATAAGCTCCGTTATCAATTTTGAAATGGTGTACATCCAGTGTTCCTTATTTAACATGACCACCTCCTTAGTAGTTATACTTCTACTGCTTTTAACACTTTATTGTAATATGCGGAAATGCCTTTTCGTAGTAAAACTCGAAACTGTTTATGGTTTTGTTATAATCACACAACACCTTGAGCATTTTATGTGCCTTTTTCATTAACGCATTGGCCTCACGGCGTCTCTCTTCTTCTTCAGAATAATTGCACATTAGTTCCCCTCCCCCTTCGGTATACGGACTGCTGCTTCTTTAATAACATCGACCCGTTCCATGGCTTGTTTCGACAGCCGGGCCATGTCATCGAACCTATCGCTAATTGCTGAGAACAGGAAAGACATCCTCTCATCAAGAGTAGGAATCTTTTCGAGGGCCGCTTCAATTTCGCTTTGGAACTTTGCCAAAGAAGGTCTGCTTGCGATGAGTGCCATTAACTGGTCTTGATACTCTTTGATTTTTGCCTCGTAATCAACTGCTTCGGCCCCATCAACTTTTAATGATTCTCCCATCTTTTATTACCTCTGTTATATATTTTTATTACCAACCATCCGCAACAACTGGTTCAATTACTCTTCCGGCCCTAAATTTTTTCACAGTCATTATAGAAACTGATTTATTACGCGCGCAATCTTCTTCTCATGATCCCGTGATAACTGGGAATATTCTCGAGCCAGAGTTCAATATATTCTTTATCAACAACTCTATTACACATGATTTTCCTATTACCAATATCCCTGGCCCAGCAATAAGCCCATTCTGAAAGAATTTCAATATCTTTAATTACCTTAAGAACAGTTTTCCGAAATGGTTCTAGTTCTTTTATAATTATCGGGAAACACCCATTTTCAAATGACTTTAGCACATCTTTCGGTAATTTATCGGAAAATAATTTTTTGGCTAGTTTTCTTTGATTGTCGTAGTTCATTAAGACCTCTCTCATTATCTATTGCCTTCCTCAGATTAAAAGTGAGATATCTTATGCGTGATGTCTATGAATTCACCGATAACAGATTTTGCTATCGCCTCCAAGTCATCTGGATTAATTGGGACCATATGTTCTATACCAAGAAGTTTGTAATCCTCCTGGGTTGGCTCAGTCACTCTTCCAGACAAGATTTGCATTGATAGTATAATTTTCTTTGCCTCGTTAGTCATTTTGTTCCTCCCTGTTTTATCTTTTGTACGTCCCATAAATACGTACTCATGCCCTCCAT
>JASFHE010000485.1:0-5406 GCA_050123415.1 Desulfobacteraceae bacterium
ATCACCAAACCTGCGAGTGAGGTATATCATACCCAATGGGTTTATCTTTCTGAGGTCAAGATACAAAAGGACATCCTCATTACATCCGAAATCTATGAAGATACTGATATTACCGAACCTAAATATTCATATAAACTTACTGCTGTTGATTACTACGGCTTTGAAAGTCTGCCTACTGACCCTCTGGCTGTAGGAAATTTAACTCCTCCTGATCCCCCGCTTAACCTTACGGCCACGGCGGATAATACGGATATCGATCTTAACTGGTCAGAAAGCAGTGCGGACGATCTGGCAGGCTATAATGTCTATCGACAGACTCAGGAAGGATGGATTCTCATTAATCCGGCTGTCGCGACCGGTACTAACTACAGGGATATGGGTCTTCCCAACGGAACCTATACTTATAGGATCACAGCAGTAGATATGGCTGATAATGAAAGCGAACCGTCGAATGAAGATTCAGCCTCAATAAATATTCAGATTCCGGATACCCCGATAAATCTCCATGTGGAAGGTGTTGATGTTGAGAATACCCTGAAGATATGCTGGGAATACAGCGGCGATCCTGTAGCAGGTTTTAATCTCTATAGAAGCACCCAACCGGGCGGTCCCTATGATATAGTCAATGATGAGATCATCGATGACACCTGCTACGATGACACGGACTTTATTGACGTAACTGAATACTATTATACTGTTTCAGCAGTGGATCAGTACGGGAATGAGAGTATCCAGTCCAATGAAGATTCCGGTACACCATGGCGTATTCCTCCTGAATCGCCGGTAATCTTCTCTCCCACCATCAGTGGCTTTCCGTTAACGGTCGGTACGCCGGAACAGGATATTTTGGGCTTTGCTGAACCGTCAGCCCTGGTTGAACTTTTTAAAAATGGTGATTCCATCGGGACAGCCTATTCAACAGATAGTGATCAACTCCAGAGTTTATTTGAGCATGAAGGAAGTGGATATATTGAAGTGGATATGATGTTTTTATCACCGGATGCGCAAACCATAGCATATTCAGGCCGTGATTATGATAAAAACGTTTCTTTCTTGAAATTGATAGATGTCAGCACCGGCAGTACCACTACGGTTATGGAAGATTCCGAGGTAGACGTCGATGAGTTTGATTGGTCCCCTGACAGCCGGAAACTGGTATTTGTAAAATTCCTATATCAAGAGTTTAAAGCTGAAGTGAATATCTATGATATTGATTTGGCCATAACAACACAGGTATTATCGGAACAGGGTACTATGGTCGGATATTTTGATTGGTCTCCTGAGAGCAGTAAAGTTGCCTACAGCACTTACAATTTTTCAGGCGAAGAACGGATATATGTCTTTGACTTTAATGAAGGCAACAGGCCTTTGACAGAAGACACGGATGTTTCGGAATTCTATTCATCATGGTCTTCCGACTCAACTAAAATTGTATTCAGCAGTGACAGAGGTAACGGTTACTATGATGTGTGGATAAAAGATCTCTCTTCAGGTTCTCTAACGCAGCTTTCGGATGGCTTGGATACTGCGAATGCGTTGTTCTCACCGGATGATCAGAAAATCATATTCATAGAACAGGGAGGAACCTTATATATAGGTGATATTGCAACCGGAAATATTTTACCTGTTGATAGTGGTCTTCCTCCGGGAGAAGTAAATATAAGCTGGTCCCCGGATGGAGACAGGTTTGCTTATATATCATCGAAGAACGGGGACTATGATATTTATGTGTATAATACAGTTGATAATTCTATAATCCAGATCACAACGGGCGGTACAGAGCCATATTATTACTGGTCTCCTGACGGGCAGAATCTTGTCTATAGTATTGAGAATAATACTTCTGAACTATGGATTTCTCCTTCTGAAGAATTAACGACAGGCAGGATGCTTTATCAATTTGAGGGACGATATTCTAAAATCGATTGGGCTCAGTCAGGTGAAATCTATTTTATAGATATGGATGGGCCAGGATATGAGTTGTTAAAGATAACCCCTCAGGGATTATTCAAATTCCCTGATGTCCTGCTGGATGACGGGGAAAATGAGTTCTATGCGACCGCAACTGATGGAAGTGGAGAGGTAAGTCTGCCCTCGGAAGAGATACTCCTCACATATGATCTGACGTTAAATCTTCCTGACCTGGAAGTCCTGGATACTGATATAATAGTGTATCCGGCAATTCCTTTAATGGGAGAAGAGACGAGTATTTATGCATATGTACGCAACAAAGGAGAAACAGCTGTGGAAAACCTGGAGGTGATCATTTATGTCTGGAACAGTCAGGGCGAGCTGGTTCCCGTGAAATACGAGGAAATACCCCTTATGGGCGCCGGGGCGGAGATACTTATTTACAGCACCTGGGACAGCACTAACAGCCCGGGTGAAAATACTGTCATCGTGGACATCGACGGTTATAACCTTATCGTTGAAGTTTCTGAGAATAACAATACGGCCTTCAGTGAATTTTATGTGACTGCGGAAGAAGGTATAGATATGACAACCTCACTCAATAACAATGAATTTATTAAAAATGAGGATGTTTATATAAATATTGATTTACATAATAGCGGCACTGCCCTGGAAGGAGAACTTAATGTGCGGATCGAAGACAATAACGGAGGCATTGCCTATGTTTTTGATCCTGTGTCTGTTTCCATGCCTTATGGTCATGTTGAAGACTTTCAGTTTGTCTGGAATACAGGCTCAATATTTGCGGGTGACTATCAGGTAAGGGCATCTCTCAGCAAGAATGATGAAGAAATTCGGGAAAACCTTGTAACCTTTAAGGTCCTACCCGAATTACTGATAGAGGCTGATATGACAACTGATAAAACTAGCTATAATGCATTTGACGATGTAATCCTTGATATTAAAGTGCGCAATAACAGCGGAAACTACATAATACCTCACCTGAATCTTAAAACATCCATCTTCCGTTTTGATGATGTTGAGGTTTTTGCCGCGGAATCGGATCTCTATAACATCCTGATGAATTCAAGCTCGGATACAATCGAGACCTGGAACACTGATATTTCACCGTCAGGAACCTACCGGGCCGTGCTTGAAGTCTTTTCTGAAGGTGAACAGGTACTGGAGGTTAACAGGGTATTTGAGATTAATCCTTCTGCTCAGATATCAGGCACACTTAAGGCCGTACCGGAGGTTCTTTTCTACGATAATCCGGTAAGGGCAGAGTATACTGTCACAACCAGCGGTAACACCCCTGGAGATCTTTTACCGGTTAATGTTCTGGTAGTGGATACTGACACTCAGGCTGTTCTTGACAGTGCTGAGGAGACTGTTGATCTGACACAGGGTGGAACAGCCTCAGGCCAGTTTGAGTTTAATACCTCAGCCCTGCTGTTAAAGACCTATAAAATGCTTCTTCAATATGGTCCGGCCGGAGATACCAGGACACTGGCAACTGCAGCTTTCACAGTTAAGGACGGGACACCTCCTGTTGTAACCATACTATCGCCGGAACCTGACAGCATTCATTGCAGTCCTTTTGACAGGAATGTAAAGGTAATGGATAATATTTCGGGCGTGGAAATAGTGGAATTTAGAATAGACAGCGCCGAAGAATGGACTCCAATGCCCGCGGTCGATCCCGCTGCGAGTGAATACGGATCCCGATGGGTCCCGGTCGCAGGTGATGAAGGTCCTCACACTATCTACTACAGAGCGACTGACAGGGCAGGAAATGTGTCAGAACCTGTTTCTGTAAATATTACTATCGTCACATCCTTTGAACTGCTCACGGGTACTATCACGGCAGAACCTGATCCTGTATATCAGGGAATGGAAGAGAGTTTTATATATACCATTAATAACCAGGCAGGCAGTGACATAAATGATATGATAATTAGGGTCCATGTGGTTGATCCCGGCACAGCCCAGATCGTGGAGACGCTTGAGGAGGTAGAGACAATCTCCGGTAACAGTGTCTATTCAGGAACCATGACCTTTATAGCATCGTTGTCTCCCGTTCTCTATGATGCAATCCTTGAGGTCGAATTATCCTCCGGGTCCGGCCCGCGGACACTGAACAGTACGGATTTCGAGGTCCTGGCGCTAAACAACGCTCCGGTCGCCGATGCGGGGATGAACAGAAATGTTGTCACCGGAGAGTCTCTGACCCTGGATGGCAGCAACAGCTATGATCCTGATGGCGGCATGATAACCTTTATGTGGACATTTACTGAGGTCCCGGCGGGTAGCACGGTCACGGATGACGCGCTTTCCGATGTGACAAGTGTCATGCCGACATTTACGCCGGATATTGACGGCACCTACGTCCTGGAACTGGTAGTGGATGATGGTGAATTGAACGGTACTGACGATGTTGCATTGTTTGCATCAACACCGAATGTGGCGCCAAACGCTGATGCAGGTCCTGATCAGAATGCATTGACCGGAACAATGGTCCAGCTTGATGGCAGCGGAAGTGCAGATCCGGATAACAGCCCTGATCCTCTCTCCTTTGAGTGGACCTTTGATGAATTACCGGGCCAGAGCCTGTTGACGGATAACGATATCAATAGCAGGGATCATGCCAATGCCTCCTTTACACCTGATGTGGATGGAAATTACAGGGTGAAGCTATCGGTGAGTGACGGGGACTCCTTCTCTGATGATACGGCTCAAATCAATGCAGCATCAACCGGCGTACCGCCTAATGCAGACGCGGGTGATGACTTTACGATTGCCCTGGATGACTCCGCCATGCTTGATGGATCAGGCAGCTATGATCCCGATGAAAGTCCAGAGGCCCTTAGCTATGCATGGCAGTTTGTCACTGTTCCCGAAGGAAGTACTCTTACCAGTGGGGCCATCAATGATTCGGACACCGCATACGGGTATTTCATACCTGATGTCACAGGAATCTATGTGCTGGCTCTCACGGTAGGAGATGGCCTCTCCTATGACACCGATCATGTTGCTGTGAAGGTTGTACCAGCCCCGACCCAGACGGTCTTTGATCTATATGCTCGGGGTAAAAGAGGAAAGATACAAATAGTCTGGACCCCGGTTGAAGGGGCCGAGTGTTATAATGTCTACCGGGGAACGAGCAGTGGTTCTTACACCAGAATTGTGGATTGTCATGATACCTATTACGCAACATATCTGGACCTGGATGTGATAAATGATACTACATATTACTATGTGGTCACGTCCGTGGAATATGGCATCGAATCTCTCTACTCCAATGAAGCGGAAGGTATGGCACCGAGCACGAGACGTCAATAAAAAGAGATGATCTTTATTAATAAAGTAGGAGCAGGCCCTGTGCCTGCCCTTGGTAGATGGTAGAGGACGGAAATTTCGGGCAACCACAGGGGGGTTGCCCCTACAGGTATTTTGAAAATCTTCGAGGAGAATCCCTTGAGCCTGTTTGATAAC
>JASFHE010000486.1:0-5402 GCA_050123415.1 Desulfobacteraceae bacterium
CCATCTTGGGCGCCGTTTTGAAGCATATGGGTGGTACAGGCTCGCCGTATGGCATGGATCGACATACCCTTGATTCCGACTTGTTTGGCATACCCTCGGATCAGTTTATCCACACGGCAGTAACTCAACTGCTGCCCTGAGTTTTTACTGATCCATAGCGCATGGATATTTAAACTCCTGCAAAGCTTTGGCCGTGCCCGTTCCATGTAGCGTTTGAGCCAGTACACGGCCTGCCTGCCCAATGGCACCATCCGTTCTTTATCGCCTTTTCCGATAACCCGAAGGGCACACCCGGTCACATCCGGATCAAAGATGGTCAGGCCGAAGGCTTCGGCCCTCCTGATCCCTGTGGAGTACAGGACCTCGATCAAAGCACGGTCCCGAACACCCACAGGTGTGTTGACGTCCGGCAGCAACAGAAGTGTTTCAATATCTTTTCGGGTGGGTACATGCTTTAACCTATGCCGGTATTTGGGCACCGTAAACCGTCCGGCCGGATTTATAAACACGGACCGGTTCTCCTCCAGGTAGTCAAACAGCATTTTCACGGTGCGAAGATAAACGTACAAGGTGGCGTCAGACAGGTTAAATCGGACCAGATAGCGCCTGTATGCGCTTACATGATCACAGGTCACATCCTGGTAACGGTTTATCCGGTTGGCTTTAAGCCAGGCGTTAAATCGGTTGATGGCACACTCATAAAGATCGATACTCTTAGGGCTGTAGTTCTTTTGTTTTAATTTCAGCAGATACGGCTGCGATCCATTCAAAAATAAAATATCCATATATGTGTTTCTCCATAAAATGAAAAGGTTGTATGGTTTAGTTAAATAAATCAGTTGTTTAACCCCGATTTTAAAAATGAAAAGATAGTGAAAAGCTTATGAAAAGGTGGTGAAAAGGTCTGAAAAGGTTTTGATTAAACAGCTGGATTTTCCGGATTCGTTAACCCCAGCATGAACTTTTGGCCTTCTTTGCCCTGGCCTTCATATGCCAATCGATAATGATAGCGTGAACCGTTTCTGCCGGAGTCGATCAATACATACTCCAGATCAACAAGTTCTTTCAAGTACCGGTGCACACGGGTGTTGGTCCATCCGGCAAACTCCCGGATGTCTCGCCGGGTAAAAGGGATGCCGGTACGCTTGACCTTTTTGTTTTGTTTGATCAGCTTCTGATACATTTTTTCGATCATATCATCCAGGAGCATGAGCAAATCCCTGCCCGGACGGCTCAGCTCGTCCAGACTTCTCCCCAGGATCTCATGGGCCAGTTGGTTGGCAATGCGGATATCTTCCGTGTCCACTTCAATGTAAGGCACGGACTGATGGTGTTTGATCTTCTTTTGCATCTGCCGCAAAAATGCCACGGCCTTAATCAGGTTAAGATACTTGGGCTGATCCCTTCTGCTCTGGAGCCGGTCATCCCCGTAAGTCAGGCATTTGCTGTAGGGGTTTTTTACACCCAAGGGTCTTAAAAGCCTTTGGAAGTTCCTGTGACGATTGATGATCTTTTCTTTCCGTATGTTCTCCGTCAGCTCGTCCCGGATGTGCTGGGCACGCTGGAAGGCCAGTATCTGCCGGGTTTGTTGACGGCTTTCATCGATGCCGGTCACAAAAAAGCGGCTTTTGGTTTCCGGATCCACATCGGGATTGGTGGTGGTGTAAAATACGGCTGTGGGGCCTTCCACACGGTTTTCCATGGTGGTCAACCTTCCGGTGGACAGATCCTTGATGGTGGATTCGGTAATCAACACCCCGGAACTGATCAGGTTACGGATAGCATAGGACGCTTCCCCAGCTCCGTCTCCTTCTTCCAGGGCAAGTACCTTGTGTTTCAAGCTCATGCGGTCTTTGTAAAACAATGCCTTACCGGATAAACTGGTCAGTTTCACCAGGTCTTCGGGCGGACAAAAATTGACCACCGCATCCTGCAACGCGGTCTTGCCGGCACCGGAACTCGACAGGATCTGAACCGATATGGGGTTTTTCTGTTTCCGGCTGGTCATGGCAACGTAACCCAAAAGCTTGTTTGCTTCCTCGCCGATCAGACCGCAGGTCTTAAAGTCAGAAAGAATTCGTTGGGGCAGGTTTTCTGATTGACCAAACCGTCCGGCCTCGGCTTTTTCTTGAGCCGTCATCACAGGGCCTTGTTCCTGAACCACAGGTCTGGGGCTGTCTTTGATTTTCTCGCACTCGCAAATCATATGATTGATATCAGATTCAATGGTTTCGGGCAGTTCTTCAAACGTACGGCAGATGTCCTGAGCCAATGTCCTTCTGGATCGAGCAGAATACAGATCCACGGTGTCCACGTAAAGCTTCTCTCCGTATTCCAGACGAATGGTGGCTTTCAGCTTTCTCGTGCCCTTTTCAAGACCCATGATCTGGTATTCTCTTTGACCGCACGGGATAACCAGACTGCCGGGAAGCAAAATGGTCTTGGGCTTGTTCCGGCTGATAAATTCACCCAGCTTTTTAGCGCCGTTCTTTAACAGGTAACTGTTGGGATCATGATTTTTAGGAAGGGTTTTGATGTCCACGTTAAAACCGGTGAGCCTCTTTTTAAGCTGAAGGGCCGCTTTCCGGCCGGGAGGATCACCGTCCAGCAAAAGCGTGATCGTTTGGATGCCGTGATCTTTAAACAGTGTGATGTGCTCGTCGGACAGTCCTTGTGTACCCTGGATGGAGATCACATTGGTAAGTCCTGCCATGTGTACACTTAGAGCGTCCATGATCGATTCGGTTAGAACGATATCGGAACCGGTTTTTAAAACGCCTTCATTCCAAAGACCCGTGGGTCGATCCGGTAAAAACAGATGTTTCTTTGAAGTTTTCCGGGTGTGTCTGCCGTACAGGGTGACTATACGACCGGTCGTATCAACCACCGGGAACACCACGCATTGATCAAAACGCTCGGTTCCTTTTTTAAACAGGATACCCAACTGCGTTAATGTGTCTCGAAGGCCTTTGTCTGATGGCAGAGTTTCTTTAAGTGTATTGTCACAAAAGCCGATCCTGTATTTTGTATAAAGGCCGGCGTCTGTAATGCCTCTTTTCTTCAGCCAGGCCATACCAGCTCCTTCAAGATTCTTCTCGTAGATTGTTACCACCCGTTCAAGGTATTCCCGGCATTTAAGATCAGGGTCTGACGGCTGTGGTTCTTTTGGCTTTTTAAATCCATTATCGCTTAATCGATTCACCGCTTCTTTAAAGTCCACCTGGTCAAACAGTTCCACAAACCGGATCACGTCTCCGCCTTTATCACAGCCAAAGCAGTGCCATTCGTTTTTTGCCGGTGTTACCGAAAAGGATGGATTTTTGTCATTGTGGAAGGGACACAGACCAAACCAGCTTTTGCCGTTTTTTTTCATGCGGATGCCCTTGGCCTCGGCCAGGGCCACCATGTCAACCGTGGACTTGATGTGCGCGATTCTTTCTTTTTCGATCATTCTCGTATCTCCCTTTTTTTAATCTCTTAAATAAGATGTCCCTCAGGTGGTTTAGCGCTTCTCTGAACTGGACCGGATTCACCAGGGCATGTCCGTTGATATAGGCCTTATCGTGTTTGTAAAGATCCTCACCGATAAAATGGAATGTAGCCAAGTCCGGGCGTAGTTTAGTCCGCCTGTCACGCTCCGCGTGATTTGCTTTAAACCTTATGTCCGCAAGATCGCCGCCCATGCACAGGTAAAATGCACCTTTAAAAATATCCGTGGTCTCAAGCTCGGCCAATATAATCACCTCCTTCCTTTCCCCGACTTTAGCCCCGCCAACGGCGGGGTTGATTTTTCAAGGGAGATACGATAGAAAATAAAAAGCGGTTTAAGGGTATTTACCCAATGAACTGTCTTTTAGCCATCAGCCGGGACCCGCTACAGTCATGGGCTGATGGCTTTTTTCTTCGCAAACTCCCACCTGGTGCTTGTCAAGCAAAAAATGTTTAAAAATTGATGTTTTTTACTTTGCATATAATTGATGTAATATACATCTGTTGTCAAGAAAAAAATGAGTTCATTTAAAAGAATCGTGTTATAAAAATTGTTATGGCCAAAAAATCGACACTAAAATTAGCTCCAATTGATTTAGGGAAAGAGACTATCGGACAAAGAATTGCCCGCCTGCGTAAGGAAAGAGGATATAGCCAACAAGCCTTGGCTGACAATATGGGCATTGTCAGGGTTCTTGTTTCTGACTATGAAAAGGGAAGGATACGACCTCATCCCGAGATGGTCGCCCGCTTTGCTTTGGCATTTGGAATAACAACAGATGAGCTTATCGGCCTAAAACCATCAAAAGGCAATGGTAAAAAACCAAATCTATCGATTCAAAAAAGAATTAGGAAGATTGAAGAACTCCCCCCGGCGAAGCAAAGGGTGATCCTTCAAACAATAGACGCGTTTATAAGAGGAGTAAAATAAAGGTAGCCGCTGCCATCTTAACTCCCCGACTGTCATGCCCCTTGCGTCTTCTTACATAATCTGAACTTAATTATCCGACGCTGCTCTGTTTTTATATTTTTAAATGACTGCAGCATCAGGGATAATTCAGATTGATGTAATCAGGGGCAAGGGCTCACGCCATCCGGGTCGTAAAACAAAAAGGATAGCGGCTGTCTGATTTTAAACCTGCTAACGCAGCGCCATAACACGGCAGGCTCGGCACAAGGCCCTCGATGGTATCTGGTCTATTTTATCAATATACCAAGGAGCGTCCCAGAAAAACTCTATCGATTAAAAAGAAAAAGGCAGTAACGTAAATCCGCTACTGCCTTGCATTTGCTGAGTTATTTACTTACTTAAGGACGTCCCCGCAGATGCTTCTGGTGGGTCAAGGAGACAGGAAATAAAATGCTTGGAATTCGTTGTGCGATATATAATGGAACCTATGATAAAGTTTTCGAGAAGTATAAAAAAGCTCAAATTGCAACTTAATCAACTTCTTTCATTAACAAACCGGTAATGCTCCCAATGCGACTTACTTTATACCCAGAAACGATAATGATGCAAATTACTGCTATCGACATGAAAACTATGATTTTCTTGGTCTTTTTGATTCCATTAAATTAAACAAAAGTTAGAAAGTTAGATGCGTCCCAAACGTCCCTTCTTTAACCGCCGAATAAACCTTTCTCCCTCTCCCACTTCCATAAAAATTAAACGGCAGCTAACGAAGAAATAGATCTTCGTAAACCGCCGTCAATTAAGACTTTATAATCGTTAATCACAAATCAAGCTCTGACCCCGTTCATCCTTGCCCGTCTTTAATAGAGAAAATGCCTTTAAGTTGAGATAGCTTCCCTTTAACTCCTAAATCACTGGGTTTCAAGGCACGAAAGAAGTTCGCTGTACTCTTTGAGGCATTAGATTTTTAATAAAATCGCTATTCCCCTAACATTTCAAC
>JASFHE010000487.1:0-5374 GCA_050123415.1 Desulfobacteraceae bacterium
GCTCTCAGTTTCATCTGGTATGGCCTCCTTCTCTTGCTTTGGGGTAAAGCTTAAGAAGGCCATACCTCCTTTTTCTCTTTCATTCAAGATAATTTCTACTTATTTTCACATTTTTGCAAGTGCCTCAATTGAATATATTTTCAGGCGGGGTCGTCATTCGACTCTGCCTTTTTATTTTAAACCTCATATATTGCATGGGACATTTTATCCTTAGACGAGTGGCTTCTGCTATGTAGAGTAGAGTGGGATAGAGCGTTGTTAGGTTAGCAGGTTTATTGGCGCCAGCCTTATAACCTAACAGCCCCTACAACAGATAACATCAAAAGGACACATAGTAACATCACATTGTTGACACGACACTACTTACTGTAGTCGGTTTTCAGTAATTTCTCCTTTGAATGCCTTTCTAGAGCCAGATTGATAAGACGATCAATAAGCTCTGAGTATGAAATACCGCTTTCTTTAAAGAGCATTGGATACATACTTATGGAAGTAAAACCCGGAATGGTATTTACTTCATTTACAATTATGGCGCTGTCATCTTTCAGGAAAAAGTCAACCCTGGCAAGCCCTTCACAGCACAGTGACTTGAAGGATCTGATGGCCAGCTCTCTGATTTCTTCCTTTGTTTCTTCCGGCAAATCAGCAGGGATATTTAATACTGCACCGGTTTCGTCAATATATTTTGCATCGTAAGAATAAAAATCATGCTGTGTGCAGATTTCACCAGGAACAGAGGCTATGGGGTTTTCGTTACCCAGGACTGCACACTCTATTTCTCTTCCCTTGATAAATTCTTCTACAATTACCTTGCAGTCAAAACTGAATGCGTCATTTAACGCGGTATCAAATTCTTCCCTGTTATCTACCTTGTTGACACCTACTGAAGAACCCATATTGGCCGGTTTAATAAAAATGGGTAATCCCAGTTCTTCAACGATCTCATCATATTTTGCTTCATCTTTTTCATGAGATAATATTACTTTAAATTTTCCAATGGGAATGCCGCTGTCACGAAAAAGACGTTTCATTACATCCTTATCCATACCAACCGATGACCCCAGTACACCTGATCCTACGAAAGGTATTCCTGCGAGTTTTAAAAGCCCCTGCACGGTACCGTCTTCTCCCATCGGCCCATGCAGGACCGGAAAGATCACATCGACTCCCGGGGTATTTTCCGAATCAGTAAGATTAATGATATTTGATTCTGACTCTCCGGGTACAAGGGCAAGCATGTCTATTCCGGAAATATCATCCTGTTTTGATATGCGCCCGTCTTCCAGCATTAACCCGGCTGATTTACCAATACACCATTTACCTTTTTTTGTGATGCCAATGGGGAAGACCTGATATTTATCCCTGTCAATTGCGTCAATGATATTTTTCGCGGACATTATTGATATTTCATGTTCAGCAGATTTACCACCAAAGAGTATTCCAACTTTTATCTTTTCACTCATTCCGGATACCTCACATTTTTTGTATCTTGATATTCATCAGTTTAATAGCGTTAACAGGGCATACTTCGTGACAGCAATAGCACCTTATGCAATCAGAATAATTTACAACAGCAGATTCATCAACCAGTTTAATGGCCTGTTTAGGACAAATACTTTTACATTCGCCGCATCCTGTACATTTCTCTGTTATGACCGGGCTTTTAGCCTGAGCTTTTTTGCCACTCTGCAGGTGAGAGGCTGTGTTGGGCATTCTGAAGCCCCTTATCCTGTTTTCATCTGGCTCAAGAAGGGGATATTTTATTTCTTCCGGCCATATACACCTGATTTTTGCCCTTTTTAAAAGAGGAATGCCTGTTGGCTCAATGCCAATCAGTTTACACACGGATATATCCATAGCTATCCCGTCTGTTGAAGCCAGAGCAAGTCCTATATCAATAGGATCACCGCTGCCGCCTGGCCCCTCTCCATGCATCCCAAGAACCGCGTCCATTATATATAAATGGGGATTAAGAAAAGAATAAACATCCAAAAGCATGTCCCCAAAGGCCATTTTACCGGGAAAAAGCGCGTGATATTTTGCCTTAACCAGACCCGGCACTGCCCCATACATGTTTTTACAGGCTAAGGTCATATACTGAAGGGAGTGGGTCTTGAGCTTTGGCACACCTATTATTTTATCTGCCTCCAGAACATAGTTGCATATGGGAATTCTTTTTATTTTAACGCCATCAGGCATAATGATTTTTTTTGACCCGGTGTCAAAATTAACTGGTATATCCTCCTCCTTTGCCATTGCCCCGATACCGGTCTTTTCATATGCCTTTTTAAGTATTCTTTTTGAAAATATCCCTGCGGGAGAATCACCAATATAAGGAAAACCACCTGCCTTTTTTACCTCCCGAACGACTGACCTTACAAATTCAGGGTCAGTAGTTACAGCCTCTTCAGGGGCCCTGGCAGACAACAGATTTATTTTAAGGAGTACTTTTTCACCCTTTTCTATATAACGGCTCATTCCCCCAAGGGGTAAAAGCAATGAAGCAATATCAGGCTCTGTATAACTTGTTTTTTTTATTGATACTAAACTTGCTTCATTTTCAGTCATTTTGTCTTTGCCTGGTTTCTATTCAGGTCATGAAGGGATAGTCAACAGACCAGTTTCGGATTAATATCTTGAGTTTTTATTATAAGAATATAAAATAACTGCAACTATTTCTATTAGATTCATGATTATCATCATTAGTTCCCAAAATAAAGTGGAATATAGAGGACTCAGCTATGAGAAAACAATTATTGCCAATCTTTATACTTGCTTTATTGTTGATGGCTTTCCTGTCCTGCACATCAACCCAGCTTTCTGATTTTTACAGGAATGTGGAAGATAACCTCTTGCAGGTAATACATCAGCACCGCTAACAGAAGACAGGATTATTGAAGGACTTAAAGAGGCATTAAAAATAGGGACGGAAAAAGCAGTCACCACACTTTCATCTAAAGGCAGTTTTTTTAATAATCCGGAAGTTAAGATTACACTTCCTGCGCCATTAAAAAAGATCGAAGACAATGCGAGAAAGGTTGGTCTGGGTTTTTATTTCGACTCTTTTGAAAAAAGCATGAATACTGCGGCAGAACGGGCTACACCGCTTGCCAAAAGAATAGTGTTTAATGCCGTGAAAGAAATGACTTTTTCTGACGCAAAAAAAATACTCAACGGCAGGGATAATGAGGCCACTTTCTATTTTAAAGAAAAAAGCTTCAATGAGCTCATGAATATCTTTAAACCTGCCGTCCATACCACTATGTCAAAGACCGGTGTAATTAAAAAATATCAGGACATCGAGTCGAAGGTTAAAAATATTCCATTTATTGAAACTCTCCCCATTAATTTTGCTCTTGATGAATATGTAGCGAAAAATGCCCTGAATGGAATTTTTTATATGATTGAAAAGGAAGAAAAAAGGATAAGAGAAAACCCTGCGGCCAGGATAACGGAACTCCTTAAGGATGTATTTGGAAGAAATTAATTAGTGCCCATCCAGAAAGAGGCAATTTCTGGATGGAGCATTCAGCGGTCAGCTATCAGCCCGCCTGTCCCGCCATAGCCTTGTGCGAAGGCGGATCAGCTAAGTCTTTATTTTAAAAACTTTTTACTGAAAGCTGAACGCTGAGTGCTGACAGCTACCGAATAAAAATTTTAGTTTTTGGATGGGCACTGCTATGTAACACAGCCCAAAGACAGGGAGATGAAACCTCAGGTATTTGACATATACTCCTCATTCCCATATATTTTTATCCCAATAAAACATAACCGGAGATATCATGAGAAAGATTTTGTCTTTTATATTGCTTTTAGTAATTTTTATGTCATCAGAATCAAATGTTTATGCCAGAAAATTTGTGACTATCGGTACGGGTGCGGTTACCGGCGTATACTATCCCACAGGCGGAGCCATAAGCAGAATGCTCAACAATAAATCCGATCAATACGGCATAAAGGCAACAGTAGAATCTACAGCCGGGTCTGTTTACAATATAAACGCCGTAACAAGCGGAGACCTTGAATTCGGGATAGCACAGTCAGACAGGCAGTACCAGGCTGTAAATGGCAAGGCAGAATGGTCGCGGATTGGCCCCATGAAAACACTACGGTCTGTATTTTCCATCCACCCCGAATCCATTACTCTGATCGCATCGGTTGAAAGCAATATCAAGTCTGTTGCCGACCTGAAAAACAAACGCGTCAATATCGGAAATCCCGGCTCCGGTCAGCTCCAGAATTCAAAGGATGTTCTATCTACATTTGGAATGACCACAGAAGATATAAAAGCGGAATATGTAAAAGCCGTTGAAGCACCTGGCCTGTTTCAGGATGAAAAGCTTGATGCCTTCTTTTATACAGTGGGTCATCCTAACGGGAATATAAAGGAAGCAACTTCAGGAAGGATAAAGGTTGATATAATACCTATTGCAGGACCGGAAGTTGACAGGATGCTGACCCGGTATCCCTATTATACAAAAACCATAATTCCGGGAAAATTTTATCCCAATAAGGCAAAAAATGGTGATGTGGAAAGCATAGGTGTTAAAGCGACTTTAATAACATCATCTGATGTGGATGATGATACAGTATATGCAGTTACAAAAGAGGTTTTTGAAAATTTAGAAGAATTTAAAACATTACATCCAGCCTATTCAGTACTTACAAAAGAAAATATGCTGGACGGTCTTTCCGCGCCAATCCACCCGGGGGCTTTAAGATATTATAAGGAGGCAGGACTTGTTAAATTCATTAAGCCGGAGCCGGAATAATAATCAGGTATGCAAATAAAGGCATCAAAGTTATCAAAAATAAAAGCTGAATCAGGAGATATTAGAACTTTCAGGCCTTATGAAAAATTTATCTTCGGAGCAATCGCAGTTTCCTGGGCGCTCATTCAACTATATCAGGCCTGGAAACGGGTGTTTGACAGCACACAGATAAGAACAATTCACCTGGCCTTTGGTTTGGCACTGTTATTTCTTTCAATGCCCTTTTTTAAAAACCCTAAACGCTACCTGAAATTTTTATGCTCAACCGACTATGTTCCGGTTATAGATTATCTGTTTGCCATAATATCAGCTCTTGCAGCCCTGTACCTCACGCTTGATTACGAGGCAATAGCGATGAGGGCCGGAATGCCCACAACCCTTGATCTGGTAACAGGAGTGGTTCTCGTCATACTGCTTCTGGAAGCAACAAGAAGAAGTGTTGGCCCTGCCCTTTCAATAATTGCCCTGTTGTTTACCCTTTATGCCTTTCTGGGGCCTTATCTTCCCGATCTGTTCGCGTTCAAAGGAGTATCCTTAAGAAAATATCTCAGCAATATTACACTATCAACAGAAGGAATATACGGTATTCCGCTGGGGGTATC
>JASFHE010000488.1:0-5363 GCA_050123415.1 Desulfobacteraceae bacterium
TCTCCCTGGGTTATGGTCTGACTCATATCTTTAATAATCACTGGGGCATCGTTTACAGCATTTACATTAATTTCTGTAGTTACCTCAGCGCTGAATTTGGCATCGGTTGCATCATCGTCTCTAACCTTATAGGTAATTGTTCTGACTCCCTCTGTTGGGTCCTGACTTCCGTTATGAAAGACAATGCTCCTTATTGCAGCCTGGTAATTTTCAGGGGTATCAACACCAGTAAGAGTCATAGTATTTTCTGAAAATGATCCGCTGATGTTTGAGATTTTTGTGGGATATATTAATTCATCTATACCATTCTCAAAATTCCCACCGCTTAACATAACTGTTGCACTTTGTATATTGCTATCTACATCAGATACTGTAATACTCTCGGATATATGAACATCGTCGCCATCCTCTATAAATTCAACTGATGTACCGCCACTCACAACAGGTGCATCATTTACAGAAGTTTTTGAAAATGTCACTTCATCAAAATCTGATTTTCCACCGGCAGTCGCAATAAATTTAATCTTTTCGGAGCCATGCCAGTGTTCAGGTGAGGTCACAGTGGCTATACGGTTTTGTATCTGGACAGTCAACGGATGATTCACATAATCCGATGTCCATATTACATCTTGTATGTTACCGGCATAATTGAGAAAATTGTCTAGGTGTATATCATCGAAATTATGATCTTCCTCTTTATTTTGATCCGGTATATTAGATACTTGAGGAGCATCGGCCTCTGTAATTGTCAAAACAGCAACACCTGAATCAGAATCCGAGCCATCTGAAGCTGTAAAGGTAACATTTACTTTTCCTATCTGGTTTTCATAACCTGAATAGGTTACTTCATGGGTATCAGGATTTATATTTACTGTTACAGTGAGACTACCACTAATAGTTTCGACACTTGAACTCCAGGAGATTTCGTTATCATTATGATCGAGGTCATCCACCTTATTGTCGAGATCAAATCCAATAAAAGATTCTCCCTGGGTTATTGTCTTACTCTCATCTTCTATATCATGTACGACGGGAGCATCATTTACTGCGATTACATTAATTCCTGTAGTTACTTCATTACTGTATTCATCTGCAACATCTCTAACCCTATAGGTAATCGTTCTAGCGCCAGGAGTCGGGTCCTGACTACTGTTGCGGAAGGTAATGCTTCTGATTGCAGCCTGGTAATTTGCAGGGATATCATCACCGGTAAGAGTCAAAGTATTTCCTGTAAATGATCCGCTGATGTTTGAGATATTTACGGGATATATTAATTCATCTATACCATTCTCAAAATTCTCACCGCTTAACACAACTGTGGCACTTTGTATATTGCTATCTACATCAGATACTGAAACACCCACAGTTATAGGAACATCGCTGCCATCCTCTGTAAAATCAACTGATAAGCCGCCGCCACTCACAACAGGTGCATCATTGATAGGATTTATTGTTATGCTTACTGCTGCCTGATCAGTGTCTTCGCCATCAAAAACTTCATACTCAAAACTGTCGGTAGTTGTTTCACTGCCATCATGGGTATATGAAAATGTTCCGTCTGTGTTCAGCGTCAATGATCCGTGAGACGGACCACTTACTGCTGTTGTATTAACTGTAAGATTAACACTGTCCACATCTGTATCATTGGAAAGAAGCGTGTCACCTTCAACAAGCTGCGCCTGGGTGGCTGTTCCGCCCTCATCAACACTGAGACTATCGTCATTGGCATCTGGAGGATCATTCACTGATTCTACAATAATGTTTACGGTTCCGGTTTCCGTTCCTACATCCTTACCGTCACTTACATAATATGTAAAGCTGTCTGGTCCATGGTAGTTAACATCAGGTGTGTAGGTAACGGTATTATCATCATTAAGTACAACTTTTCCATTATCAGGATGGTCTTTGATAGATGAGACAAACAG
Organism: Desulfobacteraceae bacterium; assembly: GCA_050123415.1. Classification (GTDB taxonomy): domain Bacteria; phylum Desulfobacterota; class DSM-4660; order Desulfatiglandales; family HGW-15; genus JAAZBV01. Next base: position 1,926 of record JASFHE010000488.1, read on the forward strand.
GGCTTCAGTGGGGTCGTCATCATCCTCATCATTTCCAGCAGGATTGATGGTTACGGGCATATCTTCATTTATCGTTACATCATCATCCTTGGCCACAGGCGGATTGTTTTGTGGATTGAGAACTATATCACCGTTGGCCTTTATTTCTATAATGCCTATATAGGGTGTGTCGGGGTGTCCGTCATCATCGTTATCAAGTGTAATAATTCCCGTGTATTTATAAAGGTACATTTTTACAGAACCGCCTGCACCAAGAGCATCAAGAGCAGCTTCGCCATTTGAAATATCAGCATTTATACCAGCATAACTTCCAGGGACTGTAAATTTCTGATTCATAAGTGCACCCCAATTGATACCTTCACTGCCGCCATCTGTGGCGCTATGAACGATTAAACCATCTGCGTCTGCATCCAGATCATGATAATTATTGTAAGCCCTAGAAATATTAGTATTGAAATTATTCCAAGAATTCATGTCCACTCCTGGTTCAAGAGTGCTGGTAGTTGCAAAGTATTCAGTATAGGTAGACGAAGTATATGCAACGACACCCATTTTAAGATCAGCCCAATCAGCCACGGTTACCTGGCCTGAAGAAAGAACCACATCCGAAGCTGCAAAATCTATTTCTGATACATCACCAAGATTGATTACAATTTCATCGCCTTCCCAATCCTCGTTAAAGATAGCCAGAATCAGGTCACTGTCATCCCACTCAGCAAAAGCCGACGATGAAATAAATATAATGCAGATTGCCACTAAAAAAATATATATTGCTTTCATATGTCTTATTTAATCCTTCAATCTCTAATCTTTAACCTTAAAGCCTTTCAGTATTTCCTCAAACTTCTCCACTCTTCCAATACTTCCCTGGCTATAGTTCACTTTTACATAACCTGTAAAACTCTTTTCTGAAAGTGCTTCCAGTTCATGAATAAGCAAGTCTAGCTTTTTAATCCTGTAGGACTTCTCTCCGTTTAAATTTTTATGTATAACACTATTGCTATATCCCGCCCTATTATTCACTTTCATTTTTAATAATCCTTTTTTTAAAACTCCGATTTTGTATTTATTGAGCTTTTCCGCTATAAAAAAATAAATATGGCTCTGGATAGCATGTAATTTCTGTTAAAAGCCATTTAACTACCGGAAAAGTCTTCAATAATTACTAATTCCCTGACAGTTTTTCCAGCTTGTTATAGTAAATTTTCAGCTGTTCTTCCGGTGTCGGGACAATATCTTTTCCGCGTATGGATGCGAGCTTTTCATATTCTCTTTCCGCCGTTCCGTTCTCTATCTGCCTTTTCAGCATATCGATTCTGTATCGAAGCTTTCCTTCTGCTTTGGACATCCCTTCATAGTACCATGATGGCATATTATCCGAATTATTGTTGCTTTTTGAATTTTGTGGAGTGTCGTTCTCCGATTTATTGCTTAAAATGTTGTTTGCCATAGTCGATGTTTCAGTGTTGGTTGGCCTTTTTGTTGTGTTATAAATCCTGGGATTAGATTTTTTGTTGATTGATACAGCTCTTCTTCTATTCAAGCCGGTGGAACGATCCAAAACTGAACCTTGAAGCTCTCTGTTACTTTTTTTGTAAATATTTTTCACCCAGGAAACCTCTCCCTTTTCCAACCCGTCCTGGTAGACAATGGCGTGATTGACCCCTTTTAAAATCGAGCGAAGACCAGATTCAAGAGATCTATCTGAAAATTCAACTGTTAAAGTCTTCTTATCCGTATCATCAAAGATATAGATCTCTATCCCCGTCTCTTCCGCTACTGATGTAATTACTTCATTAAAAGGCGCTTGCCTCAAACTGGCGCTGAGTTTTCCGTCCGAAAAAACAACGCTGTTGCGCGGAACAGCCGCCTTGGAAAGTGCAGGAGTGCAACAAAGGAGCAAGCAAATATAAAAATATTTTTTAAGCGTTTTTATTTTCATTTTTTAAAGGTTTTAGATCATCTGCCGATAAAGATTATTTAGAATCAAGCATTTTGAATATCTAAAAAAATTGTTAGCTTTATGTAAGAAATGGATTCTTTTTTTATGAATTAATTATTTAATTATTCATCAAAAGTCTGCAATGACAAGTGTTTCTGTAATTTTAACAACTTACACATTTCCTGATTAAAGTGATACTTCCTTGCAGGTTTTTACCTCTTTATTGATTTTATCTCCCTCCTATACATCCCTTATATTCCCCCTATAAGGTCAGTATTAAAACCAGCCCCCAATTATATTTTTATCCCCTGATAATTAATAATTTTCTAATTATTGCTTAATAAAATATCAATAATAGAACACTATCTTTTAAACATAAGTAAAAGACCAATCTTTTTTATCGGGTACTTTACGACCAACGAAAATGTATTCATTTCCGGAATCGAAAAGCCCTGAAATTGATATAACTAAATTATAAAAAAATGGGATAAGTTTTCACATCATTTACAGTTTTTTTCAGATGTATTGAAACAGCACTTATTCAATGAGGAGAATTTAAAATGGAAATTAAATCATATTTTTTATTTTTAAGTGGCAAACTCGGAAATTGTTTAGCAATCTTTATTGCATGTATCTTTTTGTTGATCGGCTCAACTAACTCAGAAGCCGCAGCAACCAATTATGATGGTTTTTATCCAGGAACACTTTACAATGATTATTATTTGGAAAGTGACTTAATGTATGAAGGCAATGATGTTGGAGACTTTATAAGTGCCGTATATGTGGACGGATCGGGATATTATACATATGTACTCACAGTAACCCCGAATTTTTTTTCCTCTTTTGAGTTCAACTTAGGACGTTTGGATTCAGGCCCTGATGTTTCAAATGGGTATAATGGCATATATGGTTATAGCTTCTCGGAAGCAATTAATGCATTTGGCACCTGGCCGGATATGATTAACCCCGTTGGTTCAGGAGATGACATTTTTTATGTTTCTATCGACAATGATAATACAATAGACTGGAATGTTACAGATACCTATTTGGGAAATTACTATTGGTTGCAGGGAGAGACGGTTACGTTCTTTTTTCAACATTCGTCTGAACCGGTTATGGGATTCTATAACCTGGCTTCCGGCCCAACCAATCCAACTGCTGATGGTTTTGTCCCGGCCCCTGTACCTATTCCCTGTTCATTCATCTTACTTGGAAGCTGTTTATTAGGACTTTTAAAATTCAGAAAAAAGAGTTTTTAAATTCATATAATAACTTAATCTTCGGATTAAGTATTAAGGAGGAATAGAAATGGGTAATTTTAGAAGAGAAGTGTTGAATATTAGTTTTTTAACTTTGATATTAATTTTTATTAACATTAATCTTGCTTCCGCTGGGAATATCACACCAAGTGATCTTGATCTTGATAATCCATCAGGGATATGGAATGAATACACAAATAATATATCTTCCCAAGTTTACAATTTCAATCATGGTAG
>JASFHE010000489.1:0-5357 GCA_050123415.1 Desulfobacteraceae bacterium
TACCCGATACTCATTTGCGCTTTCTTCCTCTATCCTATGTTTCAGATTATTCATTACTAAAGCAAGGTTTTCTTCATCAAAAAAGTCCCTGAGATGTGTGCCGGACAGGCTGTCGACTCCGAGCATGCTGCACATTTCTGTGTTAGCGTAAGTTACATTTCCGACAGCATCTATTTTGATGATCCCCATGGGTAAATTTTCAATGGCATCCTGATAAAATCTAATTGTAGCTTTATCCTGAAAACCATCCAAATGGGTTCTGCTATTCATTGTGATGTTCTCCTCTAGATTTTTTTTTTAAATGTAATGTCACCATTTTGTATTATGAGGATAAATAGAAATAAAGACACCTGAATAGTAATTAAAGAGTCTGAGAATTATTAGTATGTCTGGCAGAAGAGTAAGGAAATAATGCCAACTTGAGATTTAAGAAGGCTAAGATCAAAGTGGCGCAAGAATGTCCACTGATAAGTAAGTTCCAATTACGTATTGATTTTAATATCTATTATTATCAAAATAATGATTAATTTGTCAAGTTATAAAGGTTTATCCTGTTAAATCCGAAAAACCCCGATTCACCCTGTTAAATTTCCCAGAGGGAACCCTATTTAACAGGGTGAACCGGGATGCAAACACGGACAGCAAAGCAGTATTTGACAGGGAGAAGCTTTTTGTCTTTTTCCTCTTTCCCATTTTCTGAGTCCTCATATTGAACAACAATCTTTTCCACAAAATGAGCCCAATCCTGTTTATTTTTACTTTTCTGTAATTGTTACCTTACAATTTCATGCCAAAGGTTCACAAGACAGGAAAATACAGGAAGGGCTTGATAACAACAATATAGCTTCATTTCATAGTCCGCTTTAATATAAATTTTGTGCTCTCACCGTTGACGCCGCCGAAGCCGCCTCCTCCGCCAAAGCCGGTGCTAAATCCGCCGCCTGATCCTCCTCCGCCTCCTCCGCCGCCGTATCCATCAACAAATCCACCAAGACCACCTGCGGCTCTCGCACCCCTCGACTTTGACCTGAAGGTCAGTTCCATCTCATTATCATTCAGTATCTTTCCCTTATAGACAACGCTCATCTTTGGGCCGCCAACGCCCATTCTAAACGGCACTTCAAAACTTATTTTATCCCCGTTTATTTTTCCTCTCATTATTTCTGTATTGGAATCCCCCTGGTTCACTGTAGTGCCGTAAAGATTTTTTCCTTCGGCCTTTAAATCAAATGTCAATTCCCCAATTCCCGGATATATTCCGGACCATCTTCCGTCTATGTTTGTGCCAGGAGCAAGGTCAAGATTCTGCTGATCCATCTTGGAGGAGCATGCTAAAGTGACAGATATTATCAGCATCATCAATGTCATTAATAGTGATTTCATCTCATTTCCCCTTTTTCTCTTTAAATGTTTATTAATTTGAGGGCACAGGCCGCATTGGTCAACTTTGGCTTGTACATAAATTATCTGGCTGAGCTCACAATAACCGGTCTTTCTCTTTCTTGCCTGTTTTTCCCTTAGGCCGTCTTTGCGAATAGCAATACGATGAAACAATCTATAACATTATACCGAAAAGCAAGTGTCGACTAAATTTTTTCCATATCTTTCTTTTTTTTTCGGAATCAATGAAGGAATTTCTTTGCCTGCGATAAAATTATTAACCTGTTTTTGAGCTTGATTTTTATTCAGAAAAAGAAAGAAAATAACCAAAATGAACAAAAAATCTTCAAATTATATTTTCTTCTTGATAATCGTTGTTACGTATGACTTAGAGACATTAAAAGGAAAGCCTTTTCACGATTAATTACAATTAGTTAACTTTTGCCATTGTAATAAAATCTTTTATAGAATTATCATTTAAATTGGCACGAAAAGATATCATTGTCAAGTTTTTTAATTTCCCAAAATCCGACATTGAAACAGAGCAAGTCTACGAATTATAAATTTCAGTATCTTTATCCACACATTACCCTGCCTTCATCATCTCTGTCTTACTCATTTGGCTTTTTCTGTCTGCTGAATAGCACTACAATATGATTGGGTGATTTTCCATTGACATACAACGCCAAACTCCATATACTTTGTTATTCTAAAAACTATTCTTTTTAAAGTCAAATATATACGCTATACGATGTTTTTCCTATTTCAATAATACAGGTTTATAACATCACTTATATACTCGCCGCAAGCTGACAGGGTGTTAAAAATCATTATATATAAAAGGAGCAGGGACATGAGAATAAATTTTGGAAGAATAAGTCTTTTCATAAGTTTTTTACTGGTTTCAGCTTGTACTTCAATGCAAATGAAACTCCCGGAAAAATATGATTTAGGTGATAAACTTGAAGAAGTGACAGAGATACAGGACACACTAATAGGGAGTGGGAGGGCGCCGAAATTTACAGAATTTAAAGAATCATTTGAGAGTATGGCTTCTGTTATTGCCCGACGTGATACGTTTACATTGTATGAATCAAAACACGACTGGATCAAAGTGGATATGCAGTCATTGATACTCAGGAACGGGACGAATGAATTCTACCTGCTGGTACTGCAAACACCTTCTGCCGATCTAATGTCTGTGGACACCATTTCTTTTGTCAATATGCTTAATATCATCAGAGCTAAAAGGGATCTTATAGGGATCGGGGCACAAAACTATGTTATTGAACGGATATATAAAATTGATGGCAGCGATAAGATGCTTGCCATTAAAAATCATATATTAGACGGATAATTTAATAGAGAAAACTGTGAAAAATAAATGCTGTTTTATTATCAGGAGGAAAAAATGAAAATCAATAAGCTTATGATAATGTCTTTACTTCTTTGTGTTATGTTTCCGTTTTCTGCAAATGCGGAAAACACGGAACCACTTGACAAGGCCCTTGGTGATGCCATGGTTGCCATAGCCAAGAAAGATTTTGAAAAGGCCGCTGAACTGCTTGAACCCCTTGTTGAAGAGGATAATATTCGGGCTAAAGGCATGCTTGGTAAAATGTATTGTTTTGGGACTGGCGTTGAGCAGGATATGAATAAAGGCATGGCAATGATAATGGATGCCGCAAAGAAGGGAGATGAGGATGCCAAGAAGAGTGCCGTTGACTTAAACTTTGAACTGGCCTCGGAGGGTGATGAGAAAGCAATGTATAATATGGGATATATGTGCCTGAAAGGCTGGGGGGGCGGTGATTACGAATCCGTCAAATGCCTGGTATGGCTTGAAAAATCGGCTGAAATGGGGAATTCCAACTCAGCAAAATTTCTTGCCTATCTATATAAAAACGGCAAGTACGGCATAACCGCTGATCAGAATAAAGCAGACTACTGGAGCCAACAGTCACAACAGTCACAGAAATAAAGAGCCGTTCATTCTTTCTTGTTTAAACCAATCAGATCAAGACGCTGTTTCACAGTCCCGGTGCTGTTAAACGCGTCGGGAGGCGTGTTCACCTCATAATATGGCGGGACAGGCCGAGAGCACAAAGAAAAGTAAATGTTTTTTTACTTTGTGAGCTTTGTGTGAGGCATGTTTTTAATTTATCGACCGTTTATTATGGGCGGGATAACAGAATCCCTTAATTCAACAACATTGGATTTAAAACCTGTCTCTACATTCTGTTTATGCATAGAAATGTGCCTATTATTTATTTTGGACATCAATGAAAAGAAATAGGGCTTAAGCTATAGGTAGTTTCTACTTATGGTAATATGGGCGATGTATTATCAAATGTCCTCCCGCGCTAATACGGTGGATTATTCCATCTGATGTAAAATCCCGTACTGCCTGGGTGTATTTTATAGATATACACACTCTGTACGAGCGTTACATAATTCTAAAGCTAAAGACAGCTTTACCACCTGCAGAGTAGGCGTTTTTTTCACTAAAGCGTAAAAAAGAAAAAGGCGCCCCCGATTTTCATCGGAGACGCCTTTTATAATGTTAAAGGTTTAAATTATTATGCCATCAGCTCAAGCTGAATGCCAACGATACATATTATTAAGGTACAACTATATTATATGTATTCGTTTCACCTACCGCCCCAGCGGTGTACGTATCAACGGCAGTATTGGCGCCAAAGGCATCTACCGATACTGTATAGGTAGTACCAGCCGACAAGGTTAAAATTGGATCCCCTCCGAAGACACCGTAAACACCAGCAGTAACCCAGCCATATACAACATTTGCAGGATTAGTAACATCGGTAAAAGCTATCCATCCATCGGAAAAACCCGTTACAGTTCCCTCAATATATGTTTCTATTGGAGGATCTACAGTAGCCATGACAATATTGAGAGTAGCTGTTCCCGCATTATTCAGTGGACCTACGGTTCCTGCATCATGACTGATTGCAGCAAAGTTTGTTACCGTCACGGTGTACGCAAGTCCAGGTTCCAGTGTTATAAAGGCATCCTCTGTTGCTTGCCAATAAGCATTTGCAGCATAAATAGTACCATCAGCAGCAACTACTCCACGAACAGTTGTACCGCCATTAACGACCTGGAGAAATAGTCCTTCCCCAGGAGTGGTTCCATCACTATAATATACAGTTCCACTCACGGTTGGCGGTACAGGCGGTGGATAAATAATCTCATCCAATGATGCGTCACTTCCGCTTGTGTAATAGAACGTATAAATAACATCAGTGGCAACATTTTCATTACCGACTACTTGGTACTCTGAGACAGTCACTGTGTATTGAGTGTCAAACTTCAAGGGTACAGGCCCGGCATCTCCACCTGTAGGAGTATACTCAAAAACACCTTCTGTATCAGTATAGGCAATGACGGTATGCGGATCCAGATATTCTCCTTCGTTATCCGGATCTTCTTCAGGTTCAGTTTCTACGAATGTAACCATTTTATCAGCAAGGGGGGCGCTAACGGCGTCATTTATAATTCCGGTGACTAAGGCATTCGCACCGATTACTATATTATCCGTTGCGTTTTCATTTCCACTTGTATACTCAAAAACAAAGCGTACCTGAGGATTCACGGGGTCGCTGACAACGTCCTGAATTTCCACCCAATAGTCCGTATTAGCCGGCACAGCTATATAGTAATCCCCATCAACCAATTCTGTGTCAAAGTCACCATTCGGATCAGGGAAAACTCCGTCTGCTGTGACCTGAGCACGAACTGCATAAGGAGTTCCATCACTATACGAACCTTTAAAAACAACCCATGATCCCACAGGGGCATAAGTTCCATCTGCAAGTGTAGCAGTTCCTCTAACATAAGTCATGGGAGTCGGAGGAGGTGGACCCTCTTCACGAGTTTGAAGGATGATTTTATGATTATGACTCAGACCTGGCAGTGTGCTTGTATATAATATAAAATCATCCTTCAAACTCGTG
>JASFHE010000490.1:0-5351 GCA_050123415.1 Desulfobacteraceae bacterium
GGAAGCATACCACTACGATATCAATGCTAATCATAATGGCAACGGTGGCAACTCATCAGAAAACGGCATTTCATCGATACACGATATCCACAAAGGAATAGATAATATAGAAGAGCTTCTTGTCAGAGACCATTATCCAAGGATATCACTTCTGGACCATTACCTTACAAACGATATAGCCCTTGAAAATTACTCAAAAGCCCAATATCCTCCTGAGGCAGACCTTACACGGAAGATATACAACATTAAGAACCTTAAATCCAGTGAGGATAGTGTAACGGCTGAACTGGAACTCACGGGGATTAATCCTGTATTATCAAAAACAATTACTGTCTTTTCGGAATCTGAGATAAAAATCAGCTACAGCTTTTCAAACAAGGGCATGGATTTCATCTTAAATATCTTCGGTTGTGAGTTCAATCTTAATCTCTATTCCGATCAGGATACTGAAAAATATTACTTTTTACCGAAGACAGCAAAACGCAGGGAGGTGTCTGAAACGGGTGAGGAAGCAGATATCAGAGTATTTGAACTGATTAATAAAAGGGACAAACTTAAGGTAAGGTTTGATTTTTCTTTACCAATAACAGCGTGGTTTTACCCGATAATGACGGTTTCAAAATCAGAAGAAGGTTTTGAACACACATATCAGGGATCAAGCCTGCTGTTCAGGATACCCCTTGAATTGCCTCCCGGTGGGAAAAAGAGATTTGGGATCAGGTTAAATATTACTGAAATTTAATCTCTTCCACTTTTTTTTATCCTTTTTATGGATACATCAATAACACGGGTTGCTGTATAAAAAAGGCCAGTATAAAGAAATAGGGTATTACTTTCGCGAAGGATATAATTTTACCCATTTCAGGTTTGCCGTGCATCCTTTTTCCCTTGGGCGGTCCATGTAAACCCGGTTCCTTTTTGTTCCTAAAATCGCCATCTCGCCCCTGTCTGAATTCACCCCGGTGTACGCCCTGTAAACCTTCGGGCGATTTGAAATCACTCTGCCCTTCTTGAATAGGGGGAACCTTGGGCGTCCTTTTCATCTTTTCATCATCCGGCCTTGATCTCAGAAAACAATCTTGAAAAATATTAATGTCTTTCCGCCAAAATCCAGATGTCTGTATGAAATTACCGCCCCTGCAACAATAACAATTACAATAACTCACGATCTTTATTCCGACTTATTCCATTATCTTCGTTGGCGTTCACTGGGAGTCGCACTTGCCTCATTTGAGTCAGGAGATTCCTGCCCCATATCATTTATCCATCTTACAACATAGTAATATGTTGTTCCGTTTGTTAAACCAAAATCTGCGTATACTGCATAGTCTGTTACATGTTCTTCCGCTATCAGAGTATATGGTCCGCCTGAAGTTGTGCTTCTATAAATATTGTAAGATACTGCCTCATCTATTGGTGCCCACACGATATTGATCTTACCGCTTTTTGCCCGGGCATAGAGGTCATTGATCGGAACAAGTGGCTCAACGTCAACACACGCGGTAATTTTACCCCGTAATTCAACTGTAGAACTTTCACCTTCAAAGACAAAAAACTGATCTCTTTCGCTAAAACCTACTTCTTCATTGTAGACATCCCCAAAGGTAAGTTTCAAAGTGCAGGCAACTCCATCCATGTAGAAAATAGATTGCGTGGAGATGTCAGTAATTTTCACTATGTCTGCCTGAATTTCCGGGGGAGTGTTGATCGTGCCGGGAGTATCTATCAATTCCAGCTGATATACAAACTTTTGGGAAATTCCACCTCCGGATGACAGGTCGACATTGATTTCCAAATCGACCGTATCCGCATCAGTGGCCATATAGATAGTTCCGTTATAAAACGATAGAGTGCCAAGTAAAAATTCCTGTTCGCTTAATGTGCCAAAATCTGCGCCGTTGAATATAAGACTGCTTGGCGCATTTCCAAAAATGCTCGGAGTTCCCCAGGCAAATTCACTTGTTCCCTCACCGCTGGTTACCATAGTCGAAGTGCCGGTCGGATTGATAAATGTACCGGATCCGCCACCTTCAATCGAAGCGGGAGATGTTACCACACCGTTGGAAACTCCTAAAATGACAGTAGTACCATCAGCTATTGGTGTTCCGCTCTCCGGATACTGGTTTATGACTACTCCAGCAGGGTTCTCTATATCCGATATCGCACATTCTGTCTCTACTTCCAGACATAGGGCCTCAATTGCAGAAATAGCATCTGTTTCGTTTAGCCCGACAACATCCGGAACCTCAATCAACTGATTTTCGCATTGAGTGTTATCTCCCTGATATTCGCCATAGGAATCCAGGCAGAATTGTTCGGTGCCTTCTGTACAGCAACCGTCCTGCATAATACATGCGCCTGTAGGCGGACATTGAGTATTGTCGCCCAGGTATTCACTGCCTCCATCACCGACATTCATGCAGTCCAACTCTGATGTTTGAATACATGTGTCGTCAGACAATATACAGGCTCCAGTCGGCGGCAGGTCGCTGCAAGCGGTTATTTTGCCTTTTAATTCTGCTGACGCGCTCTGGCCCTCATACACAAAGAACTCCCTCTTTTCCGTAAAACCGCCGGTTTCCGATGTAAGGTCGCCAAATGTCACTTTCAGCGTGTAGGTCACGCCATCTACGGTAAAGACAGCCGGAGAGTTAAATCTGGACAACCTGATAAAATCAGCCTGATTATCGGGTGTGCCTACGTTCGGTGTATCGACCAATTCAAGTTGATAGACAAAGCTCCGGCTAACGCCGGTTGGTGTCTCAAAGATAATGTCAATGTTAAGAGCAACAGTATCGGCATCGGTATAACCAACAATAGTGCCGTTTGTATATGAAAGAGTTCCTATAATAAACTCTGTTTCCGTTTCCGTGTCAAAGTTGTTTCCAACAAAACTTAGACTGCTGGATATATGATTTGCTGTGAATGGAATTCCCCATGAAAAAATATCGGTGCCTGTACCGGTAGTAACCATGCCTGAAGGGCCCTGCGGGTTCAGGAAGGCGCCTGTTCCACTGCCTTCTATGGGGAAGGGTTCTACTGCAAATCCTGTAGAAACGCCCAGATAAACGGTTTTTCCATCAGTCACAGGAGTTCCTGCTGACGGTGACTGATTTAGTACTTCTCCCATTGGGATCGGTGTTTCCGGTATTGCGCATTCGGTCACAACCTCCAGGCAGGAGTTGGACAGGATATCCGTAGCTTCTTCTTCGGATAATCCAACGACATCCGGTAATTCGATTTGATAGTCCGAACACAGGCTCTGGTCTCCCTCATATGCACCTTCTATATCCTCGCATTCCTGGGCTGTCATTTCACTACAGCAGCCATCGGGTATTATGCAGGCCCCGGTTTGTATGCAAGATGATCCGTCTCCCAGGTATTCTCCTGTGGTTGATCCCCTATATTTAAACAATCCTGCTCGGAAATCTGAACACATGATCCATCGGAAAATACACAGGCGCCAACAGGACATCCATTTGCATCAACTATCATTCCTGCAGGTGTGTCAGGACACAGGTCCATATCATCCGTTACACCGTCACCGTCGGAATCCAACTGACTGTCTGCGCACCCGTCTGCATTAACAGCCGCTCCAGCAGGAGTTTCCGGGCAAAGGTCCATATCATCCATTATTCCGTCACCATCGGAATCAAGTTGACTGTCTGCACATCCATCTGCATTAACTGCTACACCCGTTGGCGTGTCAGGGCACAGATCCATATCATCCATTATTCCATCACCATCGGAATCAAGCTGGCTGTCTGCGCATCCATTCGCATCTACAGCTGCACCGGCAGGGGTATCGGAGCAAAGATCATCAAAATCCGGTATACCGTCCCCATCCGAATCCCATGAACAAACCGCATTTTCACAACTGGTATTGTCTCCTCCATAAAAACCTCCGATAGATTCGCAATATAATGCATTACCAGTTATACATGAATCATCAGGAAGACAACAGGCACCGAATGAAGAACCGGCGCCCGACCCTGATCCGGTTGAGAAAAACCAGACATAGTTGCTTTCCATCCTTTCTCCTGATGCAGCGCTGCAAACACCATTTGCTCCGCCTATCAACGTTGCTCTGTATGTAGTATTCGGAGAGAGGAAAAACTGACTGCTTGCATGGAGGCTGCCCAGTCCAAGGCGAAGCACCGCAATTGTTGTTCCACCGGCTGGCGGATCAACTACAGTAAGTTCTGCCGGAATATGTCGAACCGCTTCATCAAATACATTGAGTTCTTCAAGATAAAAGGTTCCGACCTGTACAAGATCTGCTGAAACAATCATCAGCCCCTTGCTGTGATCATATGGGTCGATATAATCGGTCACTACATTTCTCCAGGTATCAGCAGTAATACAATCAGATCTTGGCGTAAACACCGCAAAAACAGATGTTGTAACAGGAATATCTGTCTGGCCATTGGCCGGGTTTACACCGATTACTACAGGTGCGGCCTCGGGCGGCAGTGGTTCGAAATTGGCCGGGTACATGTTTACGATGTTGCATGGTACACCGTCGGGACCGATATCTATGGACAGAGTGATATTTTCAGCAGCGATAGCCTGGCACGCGATTATTTCACCTTCAGACAATGAGCGTAATCGGTAAGCGGCAGTAACAGTCTGCCCCGGTTGGATATGCCCGAAACTTGTTATTTGATTTGATTCAGGCACCGGATTGCCATTAATGTCCACCATTTCGGCATCGCCGCCAATAAATAATTCAAGGCTGGCATAAAGTGCGGGTCTGTCAGAAATATTCGTTATCTCTACGATGAGATCAAAAATATCTCCATAGGTTACATCAGGACCATCCGGATTTGTGAGAAAACGCAGTACAACATCCAGTTCGGGTGGTCCCAGGACCTGAACGGAAGTACCGGCAGAACCACTCACAGGTATAGGTTCCGGTAATCCTCCTCCGGTCACGAATCCTTCAAAATCCACATCAATATTATAAGTTCCTATGGCATCACCCCGGATTATGAACTGAGCCATTCCGGTCTCACCGGGACCTATTTCGCCGATCATAATCGAATCAACTGCGCCGTCAAGGTTTACATCCGGGATTTCATTGCCCAGACCTGTTGCCATGGGTGTCAGACCGGCAGGAAGATTAATACTTGCAGTCATATCACTGAGATTAAAACTGCCTGAAATATTCCAGAGGGCAAGAGTTACCTGAAAAAATTCCTTCAGGGTTTTTATCCGACCGTCTATTATTATTACTCCGGGTATGGTCTGCCCCTGTTCTCCTGTAATAACAAAAATCTGGGCGTTATTCAGAATACTGTTGCTAAAACCTGAAGCGCCACCACCAGAGCTGCTCCAACCGCCCGAACCAA
>JASFHE010000491.1:0-5334 GCA_050123415.1 Desulfobacteraceae bacterium
CATTAAAATTACCATACATGCCGCCAACCCTTTCAATTCCCAATGCATCAGGAGGATATCTCACGCCGTCAGGCACTCCGATCACTCTTTCACCGGCCCCGATAGCGAACAGTATCTCGACATCGGCAGTAGCAAGGGCAAGTATTTTACAGGGAATATCAGGAATTTTTATTGTACGATTTAAGTCATCCGTAAATGTCCCTTCAGCCTTACTCTTTCGATAGGAATACCTGTCATCGGCATCTTTACAATCTGCATATTCTGCATAAAAAAAGGAAAGTATTACCACACACGTTATGGAGAGAGCGATGGCTTTGGATACTGAAAACATGAATCGCGGATATTTTGAAATTAGTATCGCCATTTCAGGACACCTTTTTTATTTCTGTGCATCAACATGGTTTACATTCCAGATCATAACTCCAAGCTGGCTTTCCATCTCTTCCCTGAAAATGCCTTTTATGGAATGATCATTTACATATTTGGTAATAGTTTTCTCAACTTCAGCTGAGATCTCAGTATAAAGCCAGAAAGAGCGTGATAATCTATCAATAATTGTTTCAGCCGGTTCCTCCCGCACCCACGATGAGTGTATATAGTTCACTGTCGGGCGGTAACCCATGCTGTATAAAAGATTAAAATTATAGATAAAACTTCCACTGTTCTGTATACGCTCTTCATTAAATATACGCTTCCAGAGAGCATTTCTGGCCTTATCAAAAGATTTCCTGACTGATGAAATAAGGCAGCAGTAACCTTTAGATGCACCAATCAGCTTCATAAGGGAATTAAAGTCGTTAACCGCCGGCGTCATGGAAGCAAAGACAAGATCAAACCTGTTACTCATACGGTCTTCTTCAAGTGTCACATCCTTCCATAGCCTGTTTATTACCTTTATATTATTAAGCCTGTCTGCCTTAGCTCTTTTTTCGACAAGCCGGCACATCTCTCCTGCACTGTCAAGGGCAGTTATCGATTTGACACTCCTGGCAAAATGCAGCGCATAGGTTCCCGGGCCGCATCCCACATCCAGTATTTCCGCTCCTTTTGTCAGAATGCCATCTCTTTTAAGAATGTTTATGACGTTGCTGACCCTGCTGTTTTTTTTCCCGGATGTATGCTTGTCATAGGATGGAGCAACCCTGTTCCAGAATTCAATGGTTTCTTCCTCATTTCTGATTTTTCTTTTTGAGGATATTGAATCTTCTCTATTCCTGGCCCATGCCTTTATCCAGAAATCCGTTTCATCTATCGCCTGAATATCCTGTACACTCAAGCTGTTTGTCTTTTTTGTCGACTCTAACATACTATAAAGCCTGCTCCCCCTTTTAATCGAAATGACAGCCCTTTTTGATTAAGCTTTTTAAGTTTTTTTTCGTGTATTTCGTGTAGTTCGTGGTTAACTAAAACTGTATTTCCATGCCGATCCACCATCGCCGGCAATTCCCGGGATATCCCCGGTATACATAATAATCAAAATCCGTCAGGTTTTTTACTTCCATGAAAACATCCACCTTTTTCTTGGCATGCCAGGTCATTTTCAAATCCAGGTAATGATACCACAGTACAGTGTATGTTTCGTCCTGATCAGCATAACGATTGGAATAATATGTGTACCATAACTGAAAATTCAAGGCATCCGATGGTTTTAGATAGAAGCGTCCTTTGATCTTATAGGGTGAAACATATGCAAAAGATGAGTCATGAACTTCATCTCTTGTATAGTCAATGGTAAAGCGACCGTCTACGCCGATCAGACCGTCATAGTCATAACGTAAAATCAGATCACCTCCGGTGCGGAATGATTCGTCCAGATTTTGATATTGCTTGTAATCCACTTCGTTGCGACCGGTCTCGGGATCTACCACCGGATTTCCATTTTCATCTGTTACAAATGTGGTGTGAGTATAAAAACGTCCGTACTGCTTATTAAAAAACGGGGCCAGTTGCCAGTTTATACTGTTCTTTCCAGACACATATTTCCCGCCCACCTTGAGCGAAAGGCTGTAATTGGTCTGGGGATCCAGTTCCGAATTTGCGCGTGTGGAGCTGGTGGAAAAATATTTCTGATAAAGGCTGGGATATTTCTTTGTTGCTGTAAACGAAATATCCAGATAATAGGGATCGAATTTTTTACTGTAAGCCACCTTTGGAAAAATATTAAGTCCGTAATCTTCATGGTAGAAGATATTTGTTGAAACAGCAAATGCCCGCCAGTAAAGATTTCCCGATAAATCCAGTAAATATTCTTCTGCATCACCTTTCGTGGTTATTCCCTTACTATTGGTTTTAGAAAAATCCGCCGATGTATTGATGGCGCGAAGTCCATACCCATAGGTATCTTTCTTTATTCCCGCCTTAATACCATATTCCAGTACCTGTACTTCATTTCCGTTCAAAAAGGGGATCGTACTCACATTGTCATATTCATCAACTTCATAAATGATATTCCCTTCTTCATCCTTATGTACACCTGTAGCCCGGTTCTCTTTAAAATGATCATTAAAAAACACCTCGGTAAATAAGGCCCCGGAAGCAAAATTTATAACGCCGCCTTTGGACTCCCTGTTTTTTCTGTAACGGGCCTTGGTCAGGTCAGGGTAATAATCATCAGTCGACGCGGGTCGGCTTTTCTCCGGTGTGTCGTAGGTATAGATTGCACTTCCCTCTTTTTCTCTTGAATATGAAAATGATCCGCTTAAGGAAAATTCCCTTTCAAGTGCAAGCTTAATCTGTGTGGCTGTTATCTCACTATCATTGTTATTATGATGATGTTCACCTTCGGTACTGTAGTTCTGGGCCACATTAACGAACCAGTCACCTTTTCCCTTGTTAAAGGACCCATCGATTCCTTTATGATCATTTTCCCCCCGCCATGTCTTCAGGCGGCCTCCGGTCTTATCTCCTTTTTTTTCAGTATATATATTTATTTCTCCGCCTGAACAGCGGCTGGATATCTTATGAATTTCAATGCGTGAAATAGATGAATAATCAACCTCGCTCCACTTGATATATTTGGCCGTGATAGTCTGGTCATTTATAGGCCGCCCGTCCAGGGTGACGATAATATCACTCGATGAAAAGCCTCCTATGCTAAGGGTACCGCCATCAGTTGTATTTATACCGGGCAGCATATTGAGTAATTCGACAATTGTTGTGGCGTCATATGACTCAATATCATCTTTATTCAGTATAATGACATTGGCACTCTGAGTTTGTTCCGCGTAAATATAGCCTGAAAAAACACCCAAAAAAATTAAAACAAAAATTAATAATCCTGTCACCTGTCTCATAAACTCTTAAACCTTTCAGCAATAATAAAGAATAACTTCCTGATGCGGAATCAGGATTCCGGATATGCATAGTATCCCCTATAGGGAATCCCCTGGAATCTCTCCATGTATTCCCTGTGAATCTCTTTTACATCCACATCCCTGAAGGCTTCGGGATAGAATATTTTTGCCATGTAAAGCGACCCGATAATTCCCCTGGGGCCCGGGCCGATATCGGCCGAAAGCACATAGACCTTCCCATCCTTCAGAGCGGTCGTATACGCCAGGCCCGGTCTCTGTAAGATATCTCTTCGAACCGTTTTTAAACTTTCGGGGGTTTTATCACTGTAGGAATTAATGCCTGAAGCCAGCTTGACAATTATATCGGGATTCCTGCTGACAACGAACTCACTGCTGATCTCCGTGCTCGGCATCTTATATCCGGGAGATATGATGTCTCCGCCGGCCAGGATCCCCATCTCATAGGCGCCGGAACCGGGACCGCTCGCACGATAATCAGTATATCCCTCCAGATAAATCATGGGATGTTTTCTTTGATTCTTAAGCCTGGTTTCTATTATGGAAACACACTTTGCGTGCCATGCCATGTATATCCCGGCTTCCCTGGTCTTCCCCAGCAGTCTTCCGAAATCCTCCACCTCCCTCTGCAGCCTGGAAAGCCTGTAAAAATCCAGTCTTATAACCTGGATACCCAGCGGCAGTAATTTTTCTTCAAGCTCCTGGCCGGGCCGGTCACCATAAGCCAGAACAAGATCAGGCCAAAGGGAAACCAGCTGCTCGTAGTTCGGCTCAAAGGTATGTCCTATAGTATAGCAGTCTGCTAAACCGGACCAGAATGCTGCCTTTTTTTTGATTAAATCGTTTACCCCAACTACAAGATCAGTTGCTTTAAGAGCACGAATAACTTCAATACCGTCAGAGGGCAGAACAGCTATCCTGTTTACCGGAGGCATAATCCGGACCCTGCGGTCCATGGCGTCCGTTAAATAAACACCTTCCGATCCATCAACCCTTTGAATTATTGTGCATAATACAATAATCACAGGTATCAAAATTATACGTAAGGACACTGTGTTAAACCTTCGAAAGATAACATTCATCCGGTTCATCCTGTATCAGGAGCCTATTCCCTTTATTTTTTCTTTTACCTGCATCATCATTTCTCCCCAGTTTTCCACATCTTCTGAGGTCATTATGTCAACTGATCCACCCTGAAAATCTCCGGTAACATCTCCCATCCTGTCTTCGATCCAACCTTCTATTTCAAGGTAATGATCTTTCAGTTTTTCAAGGACATCAGGATCCGGTTCCCAGAGACCACGGCCTTCGGCTTCCAGAAGCCGGCGACCAATTTCTTCAAGAGCCCATGGATTGTTCTCTTCAAAAAATTCGCGATTCTCCTGATCCAGGATAAATGTCCTGGCGATATCATCAAATATCCAGTCATCCACTTCCCTGGTTGTGGCTTCCCAACCATAAACTCTCCCCACGCGTTTTGAAATGTCCCCGGCCCCCTTGTATCCATGCCGTTTCATGCCTTCTATCCATTGTGGATTAAGGAGCTTGGTTCTTACAACCCGCCTCACTTCGTCGGCCATATCCCTTACCTTGACATGTGCGGGTTCTCTGGTATCTCCGTAATAGGTTTTCACCTCACGTCCCGATATAGTACGGGCTGCCGCCGTCATGCCGCCGTGGGTTCCGAAATAACAGCAGCAACCGAACATGTCCTTCTCATCTGTTACCACCTTGTTGAAGGTCACATCCACGGTTTTAAGATTGTGGGCCAGTTGCCCATGTTTTTCTTCGCCGAATACTCCTTTGCCGTATGCGTATCCATTCCAGTAAACAAAGATATCAGATAAATCTTTTTCTTCTTTCCATGCGGACGCATATACAGCCAGCTGGGTTCCCGCGGAATATGTCCCCGGTTTTGATGCGAAAATACGAAATGTTGCATTTCTCCATGCATCTGAATCTTCTGCAATGTCTTTCGTATCCGCGATCTGCGCCAGTGTGTGCTTTCTTATAAAATTCATAT
>JASFHE010000492.1:0-5298 GCA_050123415.1 Desulfobacteraceae bacterium
TTATTCCCGACCTGATTTTGCGTTATACATTGAACAGAGTGGGCATACTAAGTCTCCAGGTGGTGTATAAAACACCACCCTACGAAAAAATTATTGAGGCATTATCTCAAAAGTACATGGAGGAACAAAATGTAAGTCCTGGGATGACATGCTTTGACCATATCAGCCTCATAGATGTCATTCCGCGGCTTGACCGCGGAATCCAGTTTTAAAGTCTTTAATAATAAAAAGAAATATTGCGCCTTTATTATGTTTTAGCATCCGCAGTTAAAGCCGGAGTAATGATTTATGCTTAAACCCTTTGAATGGAAAGATAAACCAGCCCTTATCGGACATCTCTTTCCTGTGCAGAAGATATCTGCCGAAAGTTATAAAGAGCAGATGGCCGGGGCAGGTAAGGCATTTACTGCCCTTGGCAGTTACTGGAAAGGACGCAAACCGCTTACCCATATTCGCAAAAAGCTGTTTTAGGTAAATGGGTTTGAAATAAAATAATATTTCCCCTCTGAATCACTCAATTTGGGGATTATACCGGTATTGAAGGGCTCGTAAAGAGAAGAATTTCCCTGTTTGTCATTCCGCGACTTGCCTGCCGGGCCGTAGCCTTGGCGAAGACTGGATCGCGGAATCCACTGTTTTCAAACACTTATAGATTCCGGTTTTCACAGAAGTTACGATTTACAGATTTTTTACGAAACCATCAGCATTGGCATTTTCTCCGGTTTTTATAAATTTAGTCTGTTTTTTCATATGGTTTTAACAATAGTTTTTTAAACTACATATCCGGTTGTTTTTACCATTTCATGCCGGATACCATAAGGGTGGGTGATACAGTTTTTAAGATTTTATTTATGTATACCAAGAATAGGTTGAATATTGTGAACATTAAACTGATAATAACCGGATTTCAAACGAGAAAAATCCTGATCCGACCAAATTATAAGCTAATATTAATAAACCGACTTGGTTAACTTTATGACTCAACATCCTTCATATTATGAATACTGGGGAAAGAAGGATAGAGAAAATCCAACAAGATATTATCCATTCCTTTGTCCTTATTACGATTCTTTCAAGATTCCAAGGAGCGTTTTGTGAAACAACTTGATTCTATTAACATTTTCACCTTTTGGGGTAAGGCTGAGAAAAATAGTGAAAAATATCATGCCGCCATCTGCCATATGGTTGATACCGGATTAATTGCTGAGGCTTTACTTCTAAATTCAAACATGGCTCTTAGAAAATTTATATTTAAGCATTTTGCAGGCATATGTGAAAAAAAATGTATCGAATGGATTGCTTTTTTATCATCTTTACATGACCTTGGGAAAATATCTCCTGGATTCCAGGCAAAACGTCCCGACCTTATCGCTGATCTCTTTTCGATACAGGATCTTCCTTTTTCATCTGATTTTGATGAAACAGATCACGGTCGAGTAACTTTTTTAGCATTAAAAAATGTCCTAGTAGATAAAACAGGGTGTAGCAAACAAGTCGCTACAGGTCTTGCAACAGCGGTTGCCGGACATCATGGCGAATTCTACCAGATTCCATCGCCGCAACAGCGGAGTTTCATCGGTAAAAAACTATGGGTGGGATCTCGCTTAGCAATTGTTGAAGCGGTCTTGGATGCATTTGAATTGAGTTGGGATCAATTTCCTTTTAGTTCTGAAGATATCTCCGCTTCATTATTATTCGTAATAGCTGGCTTAACAAGTATATCTGATTGGCTCGCATCAAATGAAAAATTCTTAGGATATATAGATGATGTGCCACCAGATTTAAAATCTTACATGATTAATCGCAGAGATAAAGCATCGAATGTTATTAAAATGATAAATCTGGATCATCCACCTGTTCGTGAAAGTAAAACCAGCTTTAGAGAATTATTCGGCTTTGAGGCTAATGAATGCCAGAGTAAAGTTATTGACGTTTTTAACAGGATATCTGGACCTTCTCTGCTTATAATCGAAACGCCTACAGGTAGCGGTAAAACTGAAGCTGCTCTTGCAGTCACCGATAAACTGCTACACCAGACAGGCGCGACAGGATTGTATTATGCTCTTCCTACCCAGGCAACGGGTAATAAGATGTTTTCTAGGGTTGAAGAGTTTCTGAGGAGTAATACAGCATATCATGGCGTGGAATTACATCTACTGCATGGGTACTCCGATCTCCATGAAGGTTATGCTGCAATTAAGTTATCAGCTCTTACCGATAGTGATGAATTGGTAAAAGCTACATCGTGGTTTTGTGGACGTAAGCGGGGTCTCATTTCTCCATTTGCGGTTGGGACTATAGATCAGGCTTTAATGGCGGTATTGCAAGCAAAACATATGTTTGTCCGACTTTTCGGCCTAACTGGAAAAGTTGTAATTCTAGATGAGGTTCATGCATATGATATTTATACCTCAACGCTTCTTGATCGCCTGCTGGAATGGCTGGCGGCATTGGATACAAATGTAATTCTTTTATCTGCAACTCTTACACAGCAGCGCCGTGTTGAGTTGATATGCGCGTATTCACCAAACCATGAACCCCTAAAGGATGTAACTTATCCATCTGTAATTGCAGTTTCAAAAAATGGTGAATGCTTGGTAGAAAAGGTTGACGGCGCGTCTCCAACGTCTTTCAGGCTTGAATTAATCAAGTCCAAAATAACTGATCAATTGAATGCCATTCATGACCTTTTATCCAGGAAATTAGAAAATAGAGGCTGTGCAGCGTGTATTGTAAATACAGTTGGAGAAGCGCAAGAATTATATAACTATTTGAAAACTAATCTTCAATTCGAAGGCAAGACCCGATTCATACTTTTTCATGCACGTTTCCCTTTAGGGCAGAGGTTTGAAATAGAAAAAGAGATAGATCAATTGTTTGGTAAAGGTGAATCTAATGGCCTCAATATTCACAGGCCACCTCGGGCTATAGTCGTCGCAACACAAGTATTAGAACAAAGCCTTGATGTAGATTTCGATATTATGGTTTCAGGACTTGCACCAATAGATTTATTACTACAGCGTGCAGGAAGATTACATAGGCATAAGAAGAACGATACAAAAAGGCCCGTTTCATTGAAAGAAGCAGTCCTTTATTGTTTACAACCCGACCTTAATCAGAAAGAACCAGATTTTGGTCTGAATGCAAAAATCTACGAACCTTATTTTTTACTCAAAACGGCACTAGTTACAGAGAAGTTTGCAAGAACAGAAATTCATTTGCCAGATAATATGGAAGCGCTAATTGGAATGGTCTATGGACCATGTGATGTTGAAACACCATCTTATCTGATTGATATTTTGGAGGATTGGCGGTTTGAGAAGGGTATTATTAACCGTGAGATAGAATTCTTAGGCAAATCGGTTGTAATCCCAGAACCTTCTGAAGACGGCGGCAATTCAGAAATACTTTTAAGATTAGCCCTAAAGTCCGATGATGAAGATCCTTTTTTAAAGGTCAAGGCACAGACTCGGCTTGCACGGCCTTCAGTCACTATTATTGTTCTGCATCTTCTTAATGGGACTCTATCCTTGGAAAAAGAAATATTAATTCCTATTGATCTTAAAAAAGAGCCTGACGCCACAATGACTAAAGAATTTATGAAAAGAAGTGTTCAGATCAGTAATCCAAGATGGTTCGAATTTTTCCAAGAGAATGAAGTGCCCATGGGATGGAAAAAAACTCCGATATTAAGACATTGCAGACCAGCAGTATTTACAGATGGAAAATTGAAAAACGGTCAGCATGAATTACGTATTGATAACGAACGTGGGCTTGTAATTTGATCAATTAAAGGGAGAAAACAAATGAAGCCGACTTTTAATCTCATTAATAAACCTTGGATTCCTTGTATTAATAATCAAGGGCAGAGAGATGTCCTTTCATGGCAAGAGATGTTCGAACGGGCGCATGACCTGAAAGGAATAGAAACTGATAGCCCATTAAATACGGCGGCTTTATATAGACTTTCTCTTGCTATTATTCATCGAGCTGTTCGTGGTCCTAAGACAATGGCTGATTGGTATAATCTTTGGAAATTAGGAAGGTTTTCAGATGCCCCGATTATAGATTATTTAAAGCAATGGAAACCTTGGTTTGATATTTTTTCTGATAGGTACCCCTTTTATCAAACACCAGAATTCAAAACTGACAATCCTCCATTGCCGATAAGTAAACTTACTATCGAACTCGCTTCAAAAAATAATAAGACTCTATTTGACCATAGTATGGATGAAAATCCTCCTTTTTTTACACCTCAGGAGGCTGCAAACTCCCTTATTACAGCTCAAATGTACTCGCTCGGTGGCGGTAAAGGTCCAAAGAGTTCGCTTTTTGATAAGCACCCTAATTATGCCAGTTGTTTCCTGGCAAATGGAGTATTGGCATTGCTCAAAGGTAATTCTCTATTCGAGACACTGATGTTGAACCTTATAATTTATACGGAAAGCGAACCAGTCCCATGCTCAGATTATGATCTGCCAGTATGGGAACGGGAGGATTCCAGGGAGAGAAAACCTGGGGTATATGCACCGGATGGATATATTCATTTACTGACATGGAGGAATCGGCATATTTTGCTGATCCCAGAATTCGATAATGGACAGATTGTTGTTCGAAGAATGTACTATGGTCAAGCTGAAAGTTTGACTAAAAAGAATGTTAGAGAGCCAATGTTCGTGTACCCCAAGTCCGGCAAACCGTTAGCCCTTTCTGCAAATCGAGCTTTATGGCGGGATTCATCAAGTCTGTTTGCTTTTAATAATGCTGAGGATACTTCACGGCCATATGCATTTCGTAATGCCGCACAAGCCTTGGAGGCAGATTGGATTCCTGCCGAACAATCGATGTCTTGCATGGTATTTGGTATCGCATCAGATCAGGGAAACCCTCTCATTTGGAGGAGAGAAGACCTTCCCATCTCACCAAAAATTTTAACAGATGAGGAACTGCCTTTTATCATTAAAACCGCTCTAGATTTTGCAGATAAGATGGGAAAAGTGCTTAAAGATGCTATTGGGAAGTTTGCAACGATTGTTTTGACTGAGAAGAAAAGGAAGGTCGATTCCAAAGAAAGAGGAAAATATATAAAATCATTGGGGACAGAAGATTACTATTGGGATTCGATTGAGCTACCTTTCAGGGGACTATTATCGCAATTGTTTAAATCGAACGATTTGAGTGAATGGAAATTGAAGACCACAAAGAATGCACGGATCGCCTTCATTAACACAACTGAAAATAGTCTTACGAGATCTGCGCGAGAACTACAAGCCAGGGTTGAGGCGCTGGCTTATCTTG
>JASFHE010000493.1:0-5294 GCA_050123415.1 Desulfobacteraceae bacterium
CTTGAGACAACCTGTGATACCCAAATAGAAAATTTTACCTGGGACAAAATAAAGGCAGATAATATTTCGGGCAGGATTACTGCAAATCACAGGGAGAAGAATGGCAATGGAAAGATCTCAATCGAATCTGTTTCAGGGAATAAAAAGTTAAAGGCAGGATCGGATTTTTATATGTCCGGCAAAGATATTTCCCTTAAAAATCTTTATCTGTCAGGGATGGAAACGGAACTGATCGGCAGTATTCTTTTTGACAGGGGTGCCCGTCTGATCAATGGCAATGTAAATTTTTCAAGTCCGGATATCTCTGTAATCTCGTCGCTGTATGGCCGGAATATTGAGGGAAGTGCATCCGGAGAAGTAGTCTTTAAACCGGTAGAAAACACACAGAACCTTGAAGTCTCAGCCTCGGCAAAAAAAATAATCTTTAACCAAAACATGGTTGAAGATATTGCTGTTAAAGCCAGTATGACAGACATCTTCGGGAAACTGCATTTTTCCACCTCTGCAACTATCAATGGTTTTAATCATGAAGGCGTTATCCTGAAGACAGTTGACATTAAAGGGCAGGGTGAACGGGATAAATCTGAATTTCACATAAATGGTTCAGGTGCGGCAGGCGAGGAGATGGACTTTACGGCATTGGTCGGGTTTGTTAATCAGGGCGATAATAAATCTTTAAATATTCAGGATCTGAATGGCAGATTTGGCACCTCACAGGTGAGAAGCCTGCAGCCATTGACTGTCAAATATTCTGCTGAAGAGCTTGTTATAGAAAATTTAGATATTAATGTTGACTCGGGTAATATCAGAGGATTTTTAAATTATAATGGTGATAAAGCGGATGGAAGAATAATGGTGAACAGTATGCCATTATCCCTTTTCTCTCTGGCAGGGTTTCCGGTTCTTGACGGGGCGCTGGATGGGAGTATTAATCTGGGTGGAACATCGGCCTCTCCTGTTATGTCCGGGATTATAACAGCCGGAGGGATTAAAAGAAAAAGCCTTAAAAAGAGCAGTATTTCTCCTGTTTCCATCAAGGCCGAATATGATGTAAAAAGGGACAATATGACCGGAAAATTCAGCCTGGATGGGCTGTCCGGCACGACCCTTAAAGGGGATATCTCAATCCCCGGTGATTTTTCGATCTATCCTTTTAAGCTTGCACCAGAAGACACGGATCCGATAAAGGGAAGTATAAAGGGTGAGTTCGATCTTGCGGTAATTCCGGCAGTGCTTGAAATGCATGATCAGGTGATTGCCGGCAGACTGGATACAGGTTTTGATATAAGCGGTTACTATGGATCGCCTGTAATCTCAGGAAAGGCCATGTTGTCAAAGGGAACTTATGAAAACACAGAGATGGGAATCCTGGTTGACAATATCGAGGCTGAAATATCTGCTGACAATTCAGGTATTAAACTTCATAATTTTAAGGCTGATGACGGCCTGAAGGGAAAGATAACAGGAAAGGGTCATTTTGATATTGATGCTGCTAAGAATCTCCCCTATGAAGTAAGCATGGTTTTAAGGAATATGCAGTTAACAGGAAATAGCAGTCTCAGGACTGTTGCGGGAGGGAATACTGTTATCTCAGGTTCCATGAAACAGCATAATCTGTCCGGGGAATTAACCCTGGAAAAGGCTGAATTTGAAATCGCTGAAAAACTCCCGGTTGAGTTTACCGAGCTGGAGATAAAAGAAATCAACAGGGATGTCGGGATTGGTCAGGATGAAATAAAACCTGCCGCAAAGAGTAAAATAAATTTTGATCTTGCTGTATCAAGTCCGGGAAAGGTATATATTAAGGGCAGAGGGCTGGATTCGGAATGGAAAGGGGATGTTAAATTAGAAGGAGATTCCAATAATCCGGTTATCACGGGGAACTTTACCCTTGTAAGAGGGAATTACAATTTTCTGGCCAGACCGTTTACCCTTACCGATGGACAGGTTACCTTTTCAGGAAATTCTCCTCCTGACCCATATTTTGATGTTACAGGAAAATCTGTGAACAGCAGTATTACGGCCTTAATTAACCTTAAAGGCAGTATTAAAAATCCGGTTCTAAGCTTGTCTTCTGAGCCTGAGTTACCGCAGGATGAGATACTTGCAAGAGTACTCTTTGACAGAGAAGTTTCACAGATCACTCCGCTTCAGGCACTTCAGCTTACTGCCGCACTGAAACAGATGCTCGGAGGAAAGAAGGGTTTTGATCCTCTTTCATACACCAGGAGTCTGATAGGCGTGGACCGGCTTGAGGTAAAACAGTCAGAGGCAAATCCTGATGAATCGGCATTGAGCGCGGGGAAATATCTGAAAGATAATATTTATATTGAGGTGGAAAAGGGTATAAGTGACGAGAGCGGGAAGGCGTCGGTCACCTGGGAGCTGACCCCCAGTATAACCGTTGAGACAGAGGTGGGAGAGGATTCCGAAACAGGGATGGGGATAAACTGGAAATATGATTATTGATTCCATTTATTTAAAGTTCAGATACATGGCGCTCCTTTACTTATAAACAGTCCTGATGTATATAAACATGCGGCAGCAATTTTTAATGATTCAATATCAGGATTATAGAAGATCGATAATTTATATGGAGGAATATCAATGTCTGTAAATCCCCATGATAAGCCTAATTGAGAGAGACTAAGGAATTTTGCCAATTCTGTAAAAAGTATGCTCGGGTAAAGACATTTACTTATGTCAAGGCATATTCTCCGGCGGCTATAATATTTTCCACGCCATGATAAAATAATTTATTGACTGGCGTTTATTTATTATTTAATTTCCCTCTGCAATTGGCTTGACCATTTTATTTAGCCTGCGAATGTTGCTCTAAAAAAATCACATATATATTAAATAAAGGCATGGCACAGAATTCTCGAAATTTGAATTATGAAAGGCAGTTGAAATACTACTACCTCAGGTTTTTAAGGCTCAGGGGAGAACCCCATGAGCTGGCACTTGGTATGGCTATAGGTGTTTTCTCAGGAATGATGCCTATTCTCCCCTTCCAGATCGCCCTTGCTGTTGCCCTCGCACTTTTATTCAAGGCCAGTAAAATTACTGCCGCCCTTGGTACTTGGGCAAGCAATCCGTTAAACTGGTATTTTATTTACCTGTATGATTTTAAACTGGGTGCCTACCTTCTTGGCGTTGAAGGAGGGAATGAAATAATTAAATCGGTAATGGACTCAATAAGCCGTGGCGATGAGATTGCTGTCATCTGGGGAAAGTTGTTTTCTTCAGGAATTACAATCGGCTCTGCTCTGCTTATTGGAGGCATTATAATAGGGGTTATAGCTGCAATTCCAACGTATTTTATCTTTTTAAAGATATTCCAGAAAATAAGGGCATGGCGTCAGAAAAGGAAAGCTGAAAAGGCTTTACGGGGAAAAAAGAAAAAATAGAAAATATGATAATAATTACAATCTGTTAAAGATTGATATAACCATTTTATCCGCTTTTCTTCATTCCTTGACTTATTCTTAAATTCTGTTAGGATTAACATAAACATTTAGGCCCATAATGAGGTCATTATAAAAGGCTAAATAGTATGGTCAGCTCAAAACAGGCAGAATATGTTAAAAACTGGCCAAACATGTACATGGATGTTTTAAATATCAATTTTTAAACGAGGATTGACACAGGATGAAAATAAAAATTACTTTTTTCTCATTGGCTATTGTCTCACTCTTTTGTCTGCTGGCAGTTTCAGGTTCTACAGGGGCAGAAGGGAATAAAAAAATTACTATAGCATACAGCAGTAATGTGGAAGGTTATCTCGAACCGTGTGGGTGAGCCGAATCCGGAGAGATGCTCGGTGGGCTCTATAAAAAAGCGGCATATCTTAATGAATACAGAAAAACACATAAAAATCTAATAGTTATTGATTCAGGTGATTTACTGAATGAACATCATAAAATAAAAGATTCTTTTATTTCCTCTGCCCGGTTAAAGGGGGAGCTTGTAGCCGGGATTTATCAGCGTATTGGAATTGATGCAATCAATGTTGGTGAACTTGAACTGGCCCTGGGTCTGGATTATATAAAAGAACTACAGAAAAAGTATGACATACCCTTTGTTTCAGCCAATATTGTGGATGATAAAAACCAGCCTTTGTTTGATCCATATGTAATCAAAAAAGTTGATGGTTTAAAGATCGGTATTATCGGCATTATGGGCAATACCTCTGATGTTTCAAAGAAAATGAAAGAGGTTGCTCCTTCACTGTCAGTACTGGATCCCATAAAGACAGCCGAAACCAGGGTGGCAGAACTTAAAGATAAAGTGGACTATCTTATAGTTATGACCCATCAGCATATTGGCCGCAACTGGATCATTGCACGGAAAATCAAGGGCGTGGACCTGGTTGTTGGCGGTCATCACAAACAAAAATTAAAAACTCCCTACCATGCAAATAATACATACATTGTTCAGAGTGGCGAGAAAGGTCAGCATCAGGGGATGTTCGAAGTGGAAATCGCTCCTGACGGAACCAAAACTATTACAAATACACTGGTGCCTATGAGTGATGAGATTGCCAATGATCCGGATGTTAAGGCGATGATTGATAAGTATAATCAGGATGTCACCAAGATGTATGCTAGAGGAACTTCTGAAAAAGAAGGTGATGTTACACTCAGGGCAATGAGATGTAATGATTGCCATGAAGAGGCGTATCAAGCCTGGACAAAAACAGATCACGCAAAGGCATTCCAGACATTAATAGATAAAGGAAAACAGTTTAACCCTGATTGTCTTGTCTGTCATACTACTCGTTTTGAGGAACCGGGAGGTTTCAGCGTGACAGCGCAGGAGAAAAATCTGAGAAATGTTCAGTGTGAAGAATGCCATGGCGATGCTTCGGCCCATCTTGAAGATCCGGGGTCTGTTCCTCAGGGCAATCCTGGCATGACGACCTGTCTTGAATGTCATACCGAGCACAGGTGTCCTGATTTTGAAAAGAATTACACTCAGGAATGGGAGAAGATTAAACATTAGAATTATCTCCTGACTAATTTACCGGATAATCTGCTGTAATAAAAAGCCCCGTCCGAAGGATGGGGCTTTTTATATTGATATTCAATTTCAGCAGTTATTATTTAGTGCCCATCCAGAAAGAGGCAATTTGTGGATGGAGCTTTCAGCGGTCAGCTATCAGCCGTCAGCTAAGTCTTTACTAAAGTTTCGCAGTTGATAGATTAATAGGTACAATAATACTATCTTCAATCAAATCAAGTAGATGCAGTACTATATCCGGTTCTATTTTGTAGGATATTACATGACTTGAC